>JALRIJ010000064.1:0-13897 GCA_023255485.1 Flectobacillus sp. | reverse complement strand
ATCCTAAAAAAGCAACAGTCGTCTCGCTACGTTTCATGCCGATAAAGCCACTCGAGTAGAGCCCTTCGTTCAAGAACTGCATCTCGTTACACTCTCGTTTGAGATCAATGGCCGCACTGATGTTAGGAGTGAGGAGGATGTTCGCCTCACTTAGCTTATCGAAAACTTCGCTCAAGGAATCCGTTACCAATATCCATGGGTCAATACAGATGATTTTGTCTACGGTCGGATTTTCCTTGAAAAAATACGCCGCAAAAGCGGGTTTACAGGCTGCTACGAACTCAGTGCTAGTAAATTGCTTACTCATTTGTTCAAAAAATGGCAAAGCCAATACCGTAATAGGGATAATTTTAAAAGGTAGATAAGACGTTGTAGGCATTTCATCGGCTAAGCCAATTACAAATTCGCAAGCAGGTTGATGCTGTTGAATGGCTTTGCCTAAAGCAAAGGCTTGAGGTAATTGATTGGCACTACAAACGGTAAAAATAAGATTCATTTTTGGGAGAATTATGGTAGCGGTTTTTAATTAATGCGTAATGATGAATTTAATGCTTAATGAGGGCTGGACGAAGTTCATTGTACTGTACTAAGTATTGTTATTGCCAAATTTTATTTGGGTAATAGGAAATAAATTGCCCCAACGTTTTTCAATCCTTCGTACATACCTAATGCGTAATGATGAATTAACTTCGTCCAGCCTTCATTAAGCATTACACATTAAACATTCATCATTAATTACTCAGCCTACTTTTTTAGCTTTATAACCTTGTGCAGTGAGCCAAGTAACTACTTTTTCTCTAAAATCTCCTTGAAGCAAGATTTCACCATCTTTCACAGAGCCTCCACAACCACACAAATTTTTAAGTTTCTTTCCTAAGGTTTCCAAGTCATCTTGAGTGCCTACAAAACCAGTGATAAGGCTTACTTGCTTGCCTGCACGAGCTTTTTTATCTAAGGAAACCTTTAGATTTTGTTGTTGAGGAGGAAGCGTAGCGATTTCTTCTTCTGTACCAAAATCAAATTCAAATGTGGGGTCGGTTGAAAACACTACACCCACGGGTATTTTTTTATTTTTAGCCATTGCCTATAACCTTTAATGCTTTGGGTTCTAAACGAACTGTGATATGTTTGGATGTTAATTGGAGAGGTTCGCCATCAAAATGAACTAACAAAGGTTTTTCAGCCTGTAAAGTAAATAAGGTACTCGCATCCATCTCGATATACCTCGAATTGGGAAGCGTTCCTCTAAACAAGCGAACACCAATGATAGGAGCTGCCCCAAATGGAAAGGGTTTCAGAATAACAAGGTCGATAAGCCCGTCGTCTGTTTTAGAGGCAGGACTAATCATCGCATTGTTTCCGTATTGCGTTGCATTGGCAAAGGTGATCGAAAAAGCGGTTTTAGCAAATTCCCTTCCTCCGTAACAAATGGTGTATTTCTCTGCCTGATAGGTTCTAAACGATTTGAGAGCCATTTTGGCATACGTCTTTAAACCTCTTGCTCCCTGTTCTGCAAATTGATGAGCCACATAAGCATCAAAACCTACTCCTGCGGTACAGAAGAAAGGAATTTCGTTCATGAAACACGCATCAATAGCAGTACTAGCTCCTGTAATAGCAAATTGAATAGCTTTTTCTATTTTCAAGGGAACGTCTAAGTGACGAGCGAGTCCATTTCCAGAACCAATAGGAACAATGCCCAAAGCCGTTTGGGAACCCACTAAGCCTCTAGCTACTTCGTTGACGGTGCCGTCTCCTCCCACAGCAATGACCCGCTCAATACCTGCCTGTACGGCTTGTTGGGCAATAGACATACCGTGTCCAGCATATTCCGTTAGAAAAAGCTTGCACTGGGGATAGTTGCCGATGAGCTGAGTTATTTTATTTTTTTGTGCGGGAGTAGTTGTCCCCGACTTTGGATTCATCACAAACCAAATCATACCGAAGGTAACTCAATGTATTATTGAGGGTTAATAAAAAAAAACAAATAAAATAACTACTACAATAATGAAGGATAAGTACATGATTCCATCTACAAGGTAGTAGTCTTTGTATTTTTCAATAAATTCTTTAAATTTCATAAAAAAGGGGTTTGGCTATGGAATAATACCAATGCTATATCAAAACTACATAAAAAATATGCTAAGAGAAAATCTTAGTCTATATTACCTTTGCACGACAGATACATAATAAACAATTAGAGAATATGATTGAACTTGGAACAACACATCAGCACACGTTTTCATTTACGCAGGAGGATGTGAATCTTTTTGCTAAAGTCTCAGGCGATAACAATCCATTGCACTTAGATGCTGAATTTGCGGCGACTACACAATTCAAGCGTCCGATTATTCACGGAGCCTTAGCTTCAAGTGTTTTTTCGAGAGTAATGGGAACGGAATTTCCAGGTTTTGGCAGTGTATATCTGAAACAGACAGCAGAGTTTAAGCGTCCTATGTTTGTAGATACCGTTTACAATGCTGTTTTTAAAGTGATTACCATTAACGCAGACAAACATATTGCAGAAATTTCATGTGAAATTTTTGATGCTGAAACAGGTAAAAAAACAACAGAAGGTGTTGCCACTGTGATGAACAAGGAGCATTTCTAATCCTTGGGCTTGCAACATAAAAAGGGTTTAGATACGTGCTATCTAAACCCTTTTTTTATGTTGATATTGCTGTTAGAAGCTGGCTACTAACAACCGCTTATCAAAAAAAGTAGAGATTACTGTTCTCCATTTTTAATGTTTTGAACTTCAGTACGAATATCTTGTGCCAAAGTTTTTAATGCTTGCATTCCGCCTCTAACACGAGTGCCAGCAGCTTGGTTGCCTTTCTCGTAGAATTTTTCAAAGTCTTCTTCTAATGACAAAATTAAGTCTTTAACTTCTGAAAATCTGCTCATTTGTGTAACTGGATTTAGGTTGAAAATAGTTGATAATAGCCTAAATAGCGTCTAAACGCCTTTTAACAGCCGAAATATAGCTATTTTCCTATCCGCTACAAATTCTTTTCAAGAAAAAAGAAGGAAATACTACAAAAATGTATCAAAATTATGCCATAATTGCTCTAAACTCTTCAGAAAGGGCTTTATATGTACCATTTTGAAGACGTTCTTGAACAATTTCAAACTGATTCATCGTATATTCTACATCTTCTAGTGTATGTGAAGCTGTAGGGATAATACGTAACATTACTTGACCTTTAGGCACTACAGGGTAAACAACGATTGAACAGAAAATACCCATATCCTCACGTAAGTTCTTAATTAGGGCAGTAATCGTGTACAAGTCGTATTCTCCGTGCAAGAAAACTGGCGTTACTGGAGATGTAGTATCACCAATATCAAAACCACGTTTACGGAAACCATCTTGTAAGGCTTTCACGTTTTCCCAAAGCTTTGTTCTTAATTCTGGGTGTTTCTTGATAAGCTCTAAACGCTTCATTCCGCCTAATACATACGGCATTGGTAATGCCTTTGCATACGTCTGAGAACGCATATTGTATTTCAAGAACATGATGATGTCTTTCGGAGCCGCAATGAATGCACCAATGGCAGCCATTGATTTTGCGAAAGTCGAGAAATATAAGTCAATACCCTCAATACAGTTCAAATGCTCATGAGCACCACGGCCATTTTCTCCCATTGTTCCAAATCCGTGAGCATCATCTACTAATAGACGGAATTTGAAGTCTTTCTTCATTTCCACTACTTTGTCTAATGCACCTACTTTTCCAGACATACCAAAAACACCTTCCGTAATCACAAGGATACCTCCACCTGTTTCTGCTACTTTTTTGGTAGCACGTTCCAAGTTTTTACGTAACGAATCCATGTCGTTATGATTAAACTTGTAGTACTGACCCATTTTAGCTTTATGTAAACGAATACCGTCAATTAAACAAGCATGGCATTCAGCATCATATACGATGATATCACGGTGGTCAACCATACATTCGATTACTGACATAACCCCTTGATACCCGTAGTTTAGTAAGAAAGCGTCTTCTTTACCAACAAACTCCGCTAGTTGACGTTCAAATTCTTCGTGTAAATCAGAGTTACCCGACATCATACGAGCTCCCATTGGGTAAGCCAAGCCATATTCTTCAGATGCTTTTGCATCTGCCTCACGAACTTCAGGGTGATTTGCCAAGCCCAAGTAGTTATTCAACGACCAGTTTAGCATTCGCTTGCCATTGAAATTCATGTATGGTCCTAATTCCCCTGTAAGTTTTGGGAATGAAAAGTAATGATGACCAATTTTGTGGTAAGAGCCTAGAGGCCCCATGTTGTTAACAACTTTCTCAAAAATATCCACTTTATACCTTTGTTTAAGATTTTTGAATGACTAATGCGAATTATACTCGTATTCCACGTCTATAATGTCACGAAGATTAACGTAAAATTGGTGATTAGCACGTGGAAAATATTGAAATAATGACAAAGTTACGCTATTATTATCTAATAGCCAAATCTTAAACAAAACATTGAATCTATCTAATTATCTCCCAAATAATCCATGTATTTTGTCTTTTCCTTCCTGATTTCTCTTGCTATTGTATGACTGACTTACTTTTTGTGAAAGTCAATATGTTATTTTTTGGCGATAGCTGTTCTTTGAAAAGTACAAAAAATAGACAGAGCCAAGTAGATGTAATAATAAAAAAAAGCCCTATCGAAAACAAAATCGATAGGGCTTTATATCGGGTACTCTTGCACTTTTGGTGATAGGGTGAATAAAGAAACCTTTCAAAAAGACTAGAGTAAATTGGAGTTATCACTTATAAAGTTACTGTTTCGTTGAAACAGCTCTCTGTAGAGCAAATCACTAAATGCGAAGGTATTACTTTTTGATTACTTTCATTTCAAGTCTTCTATTTCTAGCTTTTCCTTCTTCTGTAGCATTGCTTGCTACTGGATTTGCAGACCCTTTCCCAGCAAAATCAATACGAATATCGCTAATTCCTGCTCCAACAAGTAGATTTCTTACAGCAAAAGCACGTTTGATAGAGATTTTCTTATTCATTAATGAATCGCCCGTGTTGTCTGTATAACCCGTCAATTTTACTTGAACTCTAGGATAAGCAGTCATGATTTTGGCCAAATCGGTTACCGTTTTTTCTGAACCTGCTACCAAATTAGTCGTGTTTGATTCAAAGTTTAGGTTATCAAACGTAAATATTTTACCTGCTTTAGAGCTGCTATCGCTCAAGTATTTCGTAAAGCTGTGGTTGAATCCTCCTGGTACAAGACTAAGTTGTTCACCACTAGGCAAGGCAACACTTACCTGATTTTCTGCTACAGGAGGAGCTATTGCTGCTGAATCTACTTTGGCAGTATCGGCATTGGTTGTTGTATCAATGGCAGCATTAGTTACTTGTTCAATTTGAGTTGTATCTTCAGTACTGCCAGAACCAGCACTTAGACTACTCCAATCAACAGTAGAAAGGAAATAACCTAAACCGCCTAATACGACAGCCCCTCCGATAACGGGGAACAGCCATGAAGGTAGTTTGAACGTGCTTTCTTCATCATATTCTTTAGTTGAATACGATACCGAGTCAGCGGGTGCTTTGCTAGTGCTTTGCGTTTGCGTAGTCGATGTCTTAATTGGCCCTGCTGCTGCATATTGGATAGGCTTGATTTCTTGACTCATAAACGTGCTTAGTCCCAACACATCAATCATACGAGGTTGTAAACTCTCAGGTGTTTCGTCAAGCAAGGTGCTCTTTTCATCAAGTAAAGCATTAGCCAACCCAAACTTATCTAAATTTTGATTTTTAGCGATGCTTCCAAGTTTACCTACGACAATGCTCGTGACAAATGCCAATAACGATGTAGCCGAGGAATTTCGAACACCTGCAAATTGTGAAATCATGGTAGCAATAGAGCTTTTTTTGTCAGGTAATAACATACTTACCAAACCACCTCCTGTACTACACAAGGCACTGAACTTTTCTTTATCTTGAATAATATGGTTAATCTCTTTTAAAATACTGCCGTCATGATTCCCTTTTTGAATAACATTCATCAAGGTATTTGCTCCAGCTTCATTGGCTACTCGCTTCATTAAACCACCCACAATGGTAGGAATTAATCCTTCGATGGCTACGCTTACTTTCTCTTCTTTTTCACCAACCAATACTGCTACCTTTTGGATAATTTCTTTCCCAATGGTTTGCTTTAATTCAACTAATAAGTTCATATATTTCTTTTTAAAAAGATTGTGCCGTTTTGTTAGAATATCGTTTAGAGAAAAGGTGATGAATTATGGTACATTGTAATGGTGTAATTCTTCCTCACGTCCTTTCCCTGAATAATTACTCAAAATTACAACCAATGAGGGAATAATGCGTACTTTTTAGGCATAAGTATAAAAAGATTTATCATTTTTTTTCAAAATAGACCAATAGATGATTATGCTCACTAATTTTGTGCCTTATTGTGTTCTTTTTTTCGGTTCACTGGTAAATTATACCTTTGCCAGTTGCTGTAATTATTGGGTCGTGTACTCATGCTTTAAGCAATATTATTTAGATGAAAAAAGTCTTATTTATTGACCGTGACGGTACAATTATCGTAGAGCCTCCTGTTGACTTTCAGGTAGATTCTTTAGAGAAGTTAGCCTTTTTGCCCAAGGCAATTTCAAACCTTCGTAAAATCGCTGAGGAAGCTGATTTCGAATTGGTGATGGTGACCAATCAAGATGGATTAGGGACAGATTCTTTCCCCGAAGACACTTTTTGGCCTGCTCATAACAAGATGATGCGTATTTTGGCAGATGAAAATATCTCTTTTGCCGACGTCCATATCGATGTGACTTTTGAGCATGAAAATGCACCGACTCGCAAGCCAAGAACGGGATTATTGACAAAATATTTTGATGAGACACAGTACGATCTTAAAAATTCGTTTGTCTTGGGAGATCGTCTTACAGATATTCAACTAGCTGTAAATCTGGGTGCTAAGGCCATTTATTTGGGTCAAAATGAAATAGAATCGGCTGAATTACAGGATGCTACGGTTTTATCTTCACAAGATTGGGATGAGATTTATGCTTTCTTAAGATTACCTCAGCGTAAAGCTTCTGTAGAACGAATTACGAAGGAAACAGAAATTTATATCGACTTAAATCTGGATGGAAAAGGAAAGGCTACGATTGATACAGGACTAGGTTTTTTTGATCACATGTTAGATCAGTTAGCCAAACATTCTGGAGCGGACCTTCGTGTGAAAGTGAATGGTGATTTACATATTGACGAACATCATACCATTGAAGATACCGCTTTAGCATTAGGTGAAGCCTATTGCAAAGCCTTGGGAGATAAGCGTGGTATTACTCGTTATGGCTTTTATTTATTGCCAATGGATGAAGCATTAGTGCATGCTGCAATCGATTTTTCGGGTAGAAACTGGATGGTTTGGGATGCTAAGTTTTCTAGTGAAAAAATAGGAGAAATGCCTACCGAAATGTTCTTCCATTTCTTTAAATCATTTACTGATACTGCAAAGTGTAATCTTAATATTAAGGCAGAAGCGGATAACGAACACCATAAAATTGAAGCAATTTTCAAGGCTTTTGCGAAAGCGATTAAGATGGCGGTTAAACGGGACATCAACGACTTAGATAACATGCCTTCTACAAAGGGAATTTTATAATAAGTGGGCAGATTGCCAGTTAACTCTCTGTTTATACGTTTAATAATAAAGGGAGTTACAAGAGCCTATCTTTTGTTGATAGCAGGATTAAGTCATTATAAATTATTGAATAAGGGTATTCATTTTTCAATTTAAGGCGTATCTTTGTGTCACGAATTAAGATACTTATTTATAACTAAAATAATCAATACAATGGGATATTCAGGAGCAGCATTCTTCATTATTTTATTCGCTATCGCAACAGTTGTAGCTATCAAATTACAAGCAGTATATAACGAAAGAAAAAAATAAGCAGTATGCTTTTTTGACATCACAAGAATCCTCATTTCTTAGAATAAACGCTAGGAAATGAGGATTTTTAGTAATACAGGTTTTGTCTTATAGAATGCCTTCATCCGCAAAACTTAAATATCCTTTATCCGTAAAAATGACGTGGTCTAATACTGGAATATCAAGATAGCGACCTGCCTCACGGAGTTTATGAGTTAAGTCTTTGTCTGCTTGACTAGGCTTTAGATTCCCAGAGGGGTGATTGTGAGACAGAATAATAGCACTAGCAAGGTGTTCGAGGGCGGTCTTGAAAATCATTTTGGGATCAGCTACCGTGCCAGCGACTCCTCCAGAACTAATGCGTTCAACTTTGAGTACCTGATTGGCTCTATTGAGAATGATAATCCAAAACTCTTCATGAGTTAAGTCTAATAGATGAGCTTGTAATACTTGATAGGCATCATTCGAACAGGTGATGGTTGGACGAGTTGGAAAAGAATCATTTTTACGTCGTCTGCCTAACTCCAAGGCACTCACAATGGTAATCGCTTTTGCCTCTCCAATACCTTTAAACTTAGATAAATCCTTGACACTCAGCCTAGCTAATTGGTTGAGATTATTATCATTATGCTGTAGAATAAGTTTGGCTAAATCAACCGCTGTCATATTCCGAATCCCTGTGCCTATTAAGATACCTAGTAATTCAGCATCCGAAAGGGCTGCTTTTCCTTTGAGTAGTAATTTTTCTCGTGGCCTGTCTTCTTCTGCCCATGCTTTGATGGTGAGGGGAGGGCTGTTATAATCTTTCATGGTAGAACAATTTGTTTTTTTGTATTTTACGATTGTTCAGAGAGAAAGTCACAGTGGGGTAATAAAAAAGACCTCACGGTAAGGTGAGGTCTTTCTTTCAAGAATATTTTCAAGCTGAAATTAAGCAGCTATGTTATTCACTAATTTAGCTAACTTAGATTTTAAGTTAGAAGCCTTATTTTTGTGAATAATGTTCTTCTTAGCCAATTTGTCAAGGGCAGAAGAAACTTTTTTGTAAAGATCAGAAGCTACCGCTTTATCTTCAGTTTCACGTAAACGTTTTACCATTGTACGTGTAGTTTTGTGCTGATAACGGTTACGTAATCTTTTTGATTCGTTCGCTCTAATTCTTTTTAACGCAGATTTGTGATTTGCCATGTTTATTTCCCGAATAATATTGGTTTTCTAAATTGAAGTGCAAAGATACAAGAAAGTTTAGAGTTTAACAACATGGTATTGTAAATTCTTTTAAATCTCTTTATATTAGGTCATTGAATACCTAGTTTTACACTTAAAATATCTACTAATGCGTCGTATTGCTATCCTTTTGTGTGTTATAACTTGCTGTTTTTCTTTTCAGAGAAGTTATTTCTGGGGTTTTTATGCCCATCAACATATTAATCGCCTTGCTATTTTCACGCTTCCTCCAGAACTAATGCCCTTCTATAAGGAACATCTACGATATTTGGTGGAGCATTCTGTTGACCCCGATCAACGTCGTTATGCTGTTGCCAATGAAGCACCTCGTCACTTTATTGATTTGGATAATTATGGAGATTCTGCTGTCTATAAGCTCCCTCGTTATTGGAAAGATGCTGTGGAGAAAATAGGAGAAGATAGTCTTATGAAACATGGTATTGTGCCTTGGCATATTCAGGCGATGAAATATCAATTAACGAAAGCGTTTCAAGAAAAGGATACATGGAAAATTTTGAAGTTATCAGCTGAGATGGGGCATTATATTGCTGATTCTAATGTGCCTTTACATACTACTTCTAATTACAATGGACAGAAAACAAACCAAGTAGGGATTCATGCATTTTGGGAATCTCGCTTACCCGAACTATTTGCTAAACATTACGACTTTTTTGTTGGGCCTGCTCAATATGTAGAATCGCCGTCTAAACGTATCTGGTTGAATATTACTCAGGCAAATTCCTGTTTAGATTCTGTTTTATTGATGGAAAAGCGATTGAGCAGAACAACGAGTGAAGCTCAACGTTATGTGATTGAGGAGAAAAATGGACAAAATGTAAAAACCTACGCTCGTCTTTATTCTCAAAAGTATCATCAATTGTTAAACAATCAGGTGGAGCGTCAAATGCGTCGTTCTATTAAAATGATAGGGGACTTCTGGTTTACCTGTTGGGTAGATGCTGGGCAACCTGATTTAGGAACGTTAAAGAAGGAACAGGAATCTGAAGAGCAAGTAGAAAGTAATCATAAAGAACGATTATCGTGGTTACAGCATCTTTTTATGGTCAGGCAGGAGGGAGATTGAGAAGTGACGTATAGAGTCTTTTTCTTCTAACGTTTACTAAATAAAAAGGGAATCTCTTTATGTTTAAGTGTCAATAATTTCCGTACTTTGTAAGACTGTTAGAGGGGAAATCTACATGTTACTTTTACTATAAGGTGTTCTAAATCATATAAATAATGATAATCTCTTTAGAATTAGTTAATTAATGTCAATCATTCCTCGAAATCCTATCCCCAACTTAATAAAAATTAAAGTATGAAAATAACGTATGTAGTCACCTGTTTGGTCTTACTCATTTCTATTTGTTCTCATGGCCAGAAGAAGAGTAAAGACCGCTATTTCATTGCAAACGCTCAGTACTCACCGATTGTTACGTCAAAACCTATATCTAAAGGAACTAGTGTAGGAAAATCAGTTGTTACTCGAGGACCTCTGCCTCGAAAAAGTCCTAAACATGAATTGAGAGGTGTTTGGGTGAGTACTGTACAACGAGTTGATTTTCCTTCGCATGCGTCTACGAGTCCCGATGAGCTACGTCGAGAGTGGTTGGACTTGCTTCAATATTATCAAGAGTTAAATCTGAATGCCGTGATTGTTCAAATTCGTCCAACAGGCGATGCTATCTATCCTTCTAAGTATGCTCCTTACTCGAAATGGTTAACGGGTAAGTCTGGAAAACCTTTGGATGGCAATTATGATTTACTTCAGTTTATGATTTATACAGCTCATCAGGAGGGAATGGAGTTTCATGCTTGGATTAACCCTTATCGTATTATTATTGATGATGATACCACAGATTTGGATTCGAAACACGCATTAAAAACACATCCAGAGTGGGTGGTTAAATATGGGAGAGAATATCTGCTGAACCCAGGAATTCCTGCTGTTTGGAATCATTTGACAGATGTTGTAGGAGAGATTGTTAAAAAATATGATGTAGATGCCATTCACTTTGATGACTATTTTTATCCCTATCGTATTGCGAATGAACCTTTTCCTGATAAGCCAACTTTTGCACGTTATGGAAAGAAATTTGCTGATATTAATGCGTGGCGTAGGGCTAATACCGACTCTCTTATGTGGAATGTCAAGAAGATAATAGCGAAGCATAAGCCACGAGTGCAATTGGGAGTAAGTCCTTTTGCTGTTTGGCGAAATGCGAGTGACGACCCTAGAGGATCTGATACCAAAGCTTATCAACGCTGTTATGACGATTTGTATGCGGATGTTCTTTCATGGATTGAAAGAGGCTGGCTTGATTACGTAGCTCCTGAAATTTATTTCAACATAGGAAACCCTTTAGTAGATTATCAAACTATTTTGGATTGGTGGTCGTCTCACAGTGAAGGCACAAATTTGTATGTTTCTCATGCTATTTATAAAGTGAATCGACAGGAAAAATATCCAGCATGGAATGATCCAGATGAAATTCCTCGTCAGTTAAACATTGCACGTAGTAATCCTAATGTGAAGGGACTAGTTTTCTTTAGTTCTAAATGGTTAAAGGCTAATGACCCAGGGGTAACGAGTGTGCTTCGAGAAAAGTATTTTAACGAAAAAGCGGAATTACCTCCTGTTTACAAATAAGTTTTAGGAGGAGCTAGTCTCAATAGAAAGCCCTGTAGAATACAAAAGCGACCTTCAAACAAGTATTGAAGGTCGCTTTTGTCGTATATAATAGAGCTATATGGTATTTTTGAGAGATATTTAACACAAAAACCCCAAATATATTTACAGATATTTGGGTGAATTGAATCAATGTTAATAAAAACTATTATATTTGTTGCTAAGTATATAGCCTAAGTATTCGATGTTTGTAAAATTTCGTATAGCAAACAACTACCGCCATTCCAATCGAATCATATTATACTTCTTTTAAACACTTACTTTGAATTTTTTTCTTTAGGTTTTATCCTAAGTAGTTCCTAAAAGAAAAGAATTAATCTCCTTTTAAAACTTTGCTGACTTGCTTGCCAATTTAAATACGTTGGTTTGCTTTTGCTTTGGTTTCATTACTAGAGCAATATTATGTGTCGTTTTGTACATTCAAAACAACACTTGATTACTCTTTGTCTGTTTCACACAAGCGAAGGGCTTTTTTCGTATTCACTTAATTGAGCGAATTATAATTAGTGCATAATAACCCAACCCATAATCCATGAACAACTTTACTTTCATTAAATCAACTTTTGCTTATCGAGACAGGAGTCTTGTGCATTTGTTTCGATGTTGTTGCCGTCTTTTAGGTAACGCTGTAAATACAACAAATAGTATGCCAACTTTATTAAAAAGTAAAATTAATTGGCAAGTAATAGCTGTATTTCTATTGTTTTTTTCTTCGTTTAGCGGTTTTTCCCAAAATTTGTTGACTAATGGCGATTTTGAAACCAAATCTACCTCTCCATGGTCATGTTATCCACTTTATTCATTTAGTACTTATACAGGAACTTATGCTTATACGGGTTCTTCTTTAGTATTAAACAATAATGATTATTCATTGAATTATTTTGTTTGGCAGGATGCTCCGGCTGCCCCTGGTAAAACATATTCTATTTCATGTATAGCCTCTACTCATAAGCCTTCCTATTATGCTTCGGTGGGCTATGAGTTTTACAACAGTAGTGGGGTTTTACTTGCTAAGAGAACAGAAAAAAGAGTAACAGATTGTGTTTATAATACGGTAAAATTTGGGAAGTATGAGTTTACAGGGATCGTAGCACCTGCTGGAACAGCTAAAATTAGATTTGTGGGATATTGTAATGGTACAGCTCTGAAAATAGATAATGTGTCTATTCAACAGAGTTGTGATAACGTAACGAATGGTGGAACAATTGCTGCAAATCAATCGGGATGTAGTCCTTTTGATCCTACGGCTCTTACAAGTGTTTCCTTACCAACTGGTGGTTCAGGAACGATTGAGTATGTATGGATGAAAAGTACAACGGCATCGACCTATACAGCAAGTACAATCGGGCAGTGGTCATTGATTATTGGTGCAACTGGAGCTACGTATGACCCAGGTACTTTATCTACGACAACGTATTTTTTACGTTGTTCTCGCCGTAGTGGTTGTTCAGATTACGTAGGGGAATCGAATATTGTAACAGCTACGGTAACAGGTACTTGTTGTAGTAATGTTACAAGTGGAGGAACGATTGGAGCAGACCAAAGTATTTGTTCTGGTAAAACACCAGCCCTGTTTACTGAAACTACTGCACCAGCAGGAGGTACTGGAACGTTGGAGTATGTGTGGGGGCAAACAACAAGTTTAACCAATGGGGTTTGTCCTACAAGTGCTAGTGCTTATACTACAATTGCAGGAGCGACTTCTGCTACCTATCAAGCACCTGCTTTGACACAGACCACTTGTTATGTTCGTAAATCAAGACGTAATCCATGTTCTGATTATACAGGGACATCGAATCCTGTAAAAGTGACGGTTAATGCCTCATGTCAAGGTCTTGACCCTGTTTGTATCTCTAGAAAAAGAAGTGTAATTAACTCTTCGCTTTGCGGAGCAACGACTAATAGCTATGGCTTGTGGTTTAATGATTTAGTAGGTAATGTCTCAAGTCCTAATCAACATTTCTCTGTGAAGTCAGGGGAGTTTGTGGAATACTGCGATGGGAAAGCATTGCTAACTTACACGGGCTGTGTGCTTGGTGGTGGAGC
>JALRIJ010000649.1 GCA_023255485.1 Flectobacillus sp. | reverse complement strand
CCCCAAAACCCCAAAACCCCAAAACCCCTGGAATTTGAAATAATTAATCAAAATTTAAATTTGTTGTTCTTTTCGTTATATACAATCCATTGCTTTTTTTGTTCTTCTTCGATTTCTTTTCGACTTATCTTTTTACCGAACAAAGTAACTTTTTAAACATGATGTTTAATCATCGATTTCTTGTAGTCGGGGAACTCTTGCATCATTCTTTAAGCTACTTCTTTTATCTTCGTGTTGCGGTCAGAATAGAAAGCTTCACCATCGTAGCCCTGGATGCATTAGACACATAGAGTCTGAGCATTCTCAAAAGCATAATTCAAAGCTGTTTTGTCTTCTTGGTTTTTGATCTTCACTAATCTGTTGCTTCGTTTGATTAAGAACTCACAAATATCCGCATGGCCGTCTCTAGCAGCAAAGTGGAGAGCTGTATCTCCAAACTTATCTTGGTGATCAATTACAATATCTGGTTCTTTACATAAGCGTGCTACAACTTCAAGTTTACCAGATTCAGAAGCTGAAAACAATGGAGTCTCGTTAAACTTGTTCTCAATGTTGGGATTTAATCCTCTGAGCAACAGGT
>JALRIJ010000648.1 GCA_023255485.1 Flectobacillus sp. | reverse complement strand
CCCCAAAACCCCAAAACCCCTTTATTATAACAATATTTTATTCAACTAATTAAATAAATGCTAGAAATGGTAGGCAACGTCAAGGGCGTCATTGTTCTTGATAATGAAGGAAGAAGGATTATTGCAAAATATTATAATCAGCAATTGAATAAAGGTTTAGAGAACATAAATTTGCAGAAACATTTTGAGAAAAGTTTGTTCACAAAAAGCAACAAGCAAGACGGTAGTGCAGCAGCCTCAAAGTTGAACATGTTTGAGAACGACATAATGAACATAGACGACTACGTGGCAGTGTTCAGGTGCTACACAGACATGACAATTTACGTGTTGGGAGACGGCAAGAACGATAACGAACTGATCTTGGCAAGTGTGCTGGACACAATCCACGAGTGCTTTGACACTGTGTTTAAGCACAACATTGAAAGGAAGAGTTTGATAAACAACATGACAGGAGTCATCTTAGTCATTGACGAGCTGATCGACTAAGGAATTATTATGCAGCTAGACCACACAATCATCCTCAACAGAATCAGCTCCAAGGAACAAACACCTGACACTCCCACTCAACCAGCAGGATGGTTC
>JALRIJ010000647.1 GCA_023255485.1 Flectobacillus sp. | reverse complement strand
GTCAAACAGAAAAAGGAATTGGATCAATTCTTGATATGTTTACCGGTGGTGCTTTCTCTAAAGCTTCTGTATTTGCATTAGGTATCATGCCTTACATTTCTGCTTCAATTGTTGTTCAATTAATGGGGATTGCAATTCCTTATTTACAGAAATTACAAAAAGATGGTGAAAGTGGTAGAAAGAAGTTAAACCAAATTACAAGATGGTTAACTATTGCAATCACTTTATTACAAGGTCCTGGTTATATTTATAACCTTAGACAAACTATCCCTCAAGATGCCTTCTTATTAGGATTTGATTCATTCGCATTCTTATTCTCATCAGTATTAATTTTAACTACAGGAACAATTTTTGCAATGTGGTTAGGAGAAAAAATTACCGATAAAGGAATTGGAAACGGAATTTCACTTTTAATTATGGTAGGTATTTTAGCAAGATTACCACAGTCGTTAATTCAGGAGTTTACCTCAAGAGTTACCAACAATAATGGTGGACCTATGATTCTTGTATTAGAGATTATAGTTTGGATGCTTGTAATTATTGCTTGTGTATTATTAGTAATGGCAACTAGAAAAATTCCAGT
>JALRIJ010000646.1 GCA_023255485.1 Flectobacillus sp. | reverse complement strand
GGCTGAAAAAATGATAATCAGTGCTATAAAATCTCCTGAGGTCATCAACATCGAAGAGATCATGCTTCTTGACGCCATTTAAGACTTGAAAAATTCCAGCAAGGAGATTTTCGGACTTGCAAGCACAATTCTAACTGCTGAAATGAAGTCATTTGGTAAAGATCTGGAAAAATACAAGAAAGTAATGGAAGATAACAAAGTGAGCCCTGTTCTGATCTAAGAAAAGAAGAGGTTCATCACAATCTGTTCGTTGGACATCGAAGAGTCAACAGGCCGTGTCCTCAAGTTCGCAGAACTAGCCTCTATGCTGAACCTGGGAGTGGACGATGTTGAAGAATGGGCTATTTCAGCTATAAACAACGACATTATAGATGGAAGGATAGACCAACTTAAAGAAGAAATCATCATAAAAACGCATAGACTAAGACAGATGAATGCAGAAGAGTGGCAAAAGGTGAAGGCAAAGGTTGTCATTTGGAAACAGAGGTTCGAAGCCATCCACAATGTTCTGTCGCACCAGCCGAGTATTTGATTTTATTTTGCATTTATATACTTCACTCTTAGGGGGTTTTGGGGTTTTGGGG
>JALRIJ010000645.1 GCA_023255485.1 Flectobacillus sp. | reverse complement strand
ATAATTGTTCTCTTCCATAGCGAAATGTTTGAAAAAGGGCATCGTCTTTTGTTCCTTGAATCGGGTCAAAAGTACGGCGTTGACTGGCATAAAAAGCGGGCATTCCTTTAAAATTGGCTGTCCAAGAAAGCGAACCCCAAGTATTTTTGTCGGTTTTCTCCTGATCGCCAAACCATGTATTTCCTTGCTTATCGGTATAAGTTGCTCCGCCACAATTTACACGATAAACATATTTTATTTTTTTGTCCGACTGATTAACTTCTGTCCCATTATCTAAGTCATTTAGATGCGGAGCTTCGGGCAAATGATGCAATATGATATAATCTTGAGCGACTTTTTTTCCATCAACATATCCTACGGCATACAGCACGTTGTACTGAATAGACACATTATCCCATTGAAAATGTGTACCAATACCCCCTCGTTTTTTACGCCCTAACGACACCTGATTCACGTCGTTGAACAATTCTACTTCATCACAATTTGAATAGACTTTTATACCACTTTTAATTCCTGTATTTACCCAGCGGTCAGCCCATGTGTGTGAGGCAATATACAACATTGCTTGACTTTCTTTCGGGGCGA
>JALRIJ010000644.1 GCA_023255485.1 Flectobacillus sp. | reverse complement strand
TTAAGTTGACAAACGTATGAAGTGTTTCCTGCGAAACAGTTGGGGCAAATTCAATACCTCCAAAGGTGGCTCGATAAGGGCTAAAGGCTGTTGTTTCTTTGAGAACAAAGCTCCAACGAGCTACCACACAAACAGCATCTTCGTCCACAAAATAGCACGAAATTAAGGCATCGCCTCCTTGTTGTTGCAGGTGTTGAGGGCTGTTGAAGAAATATTCTTCCAACGAAAATGCTATATTTGAGGGTAGATTGGTTAAAAATTGATAACTAGCCATTTGCTGTTTTTAAGGAAATAAAGTAATCGTTCAAAATTAGCTGATATTTATTTTTGTTGTAAAGTGTTAACAATCAAGATATTAAATCCGAAATTTAAAATTCATAATTTTGCATTATTACTTACGTTCTCCCTTTTTCTACGAAACGATGAACTCACCCAAAAAACGTTTAATCCCATTAACAATACTTTATTTGGCTTTGCCGAATGTCCTTTTTATCGTTTTCTGGCTTCGTCCATGGCTGAGTACTTGCTTTGGGTTATTGCTTATTTTTTGCTTGTGGCAATCGAGGCATCATTTAAAATTCCTTCCA
>JALRIJ010000643.1 GCA_023255485.1 Flectobacillus sp. | reverse complement strand
TTACCTAAGTAACCATAGTAGAAGTCATCGTTATACATATTATCTAATAATTCCTGTTTATCCCAGATTTTGTTGTCGAATGTTTTAATTTGTGTTTGCATCTTTTAAAATTAAGTTGTAAATATAATAATGAATTTCTAAATCTCTTTCAGTTGAATTTGTTAATTTTATCATAACATCTTCTTCATAATAACCACCGAAGTAATCAGTATAAATTTGCTGTAATTTACGTTCTAATCCTTGAATGTTAGACCATATTTTTATTGTAGCTGCTTCATTCATTTATTTGCTGTTTTATTTGTTCGTAATAGTAATCCGAGGCATCCCATTCTGATTTTAAAGCCTCTAAAACTTCCTTTAACTTATTAGCTGTATATTCATTTTCTGCTATATCTGCTACATAAATTAAATCTTCTAAAGTGTTTTTTATTTCTAATCGTGTCATAGTTTTTCTATTTCTTGTTTTACTTCTTGCCAATACTTAATTTCTAATCTATTTTCAAAATTATTTATAAATAAAGCATTTAATATTTCACAAACAGTTATAATTGAACATTTTTTAGCTTGCAATACTCTACCATCGTAAAC
>JALRIJ010000642.1:298-592 GCA_023255485.1 Flectobacillus sp. | reverse complement strand
AATACCTCATAGTTATGGCATAAGTTTCTCCTAACTCAAATGCAGAAGGAATAACCACTGACTCAACCGGTAATGCCACAATACTAAAATTAGTTTCATCTTTATCACAAGAACTAAAAACAAATAGCAAGCTTAAAAGTAAAATTAATTTTTTCATTTTTAAATTAGTTTAATTACAGATTTCAAATTTAAACAAACCAATTGTAAATTAAAAAAAAATCACGCTCAAAGCGTGATTTTTTAACTATCCATTATTTTCTTTGATGGTCTCTTTAATTTTTAATTCTAGTTCGT
>JALRIJ010000642.1:0-288 GCA_023255485.1 Flectobacillus sp. | reverse complement strand
CCATTAATTCTGGGTTATCTTTAATTAAAACTTTAACAGCATCTCTACCTTGTCCTAATTTTGTTTCACCATAACTAAACCAAGAACCACTTTTTTTGATGATTTCAAATTCTACGGCCAAGTCAAGAACTTCTCCTACTTTAGAAATACCTTCACCATACATGATGTCAAACTCTGCAGTTCTAAAAGGCGGTGCTACCTTGTTTTTTACAATTTTAACTTTGGTTCTATTTCCTAAAACATTGTCGCCATCTTTGATTTGAGTTGATTTTCTAATATCAATTCGCA
>JALRIJ010000641.1:257-592 GCA_023255485.1 Flectobacillus sp. | reverse complement strand
AAATACGACCCGTTGTTAATCAATGAAACCAAACAAGTACAATTAGTGTCTATTAATGAAAAAATGTTAGTTGAGGTTGAAGAACCTGAATTGGTTTACGAAAAGCATTAAGAAACATAACGATATACACAAATACATTAAAGCTATTCCATAACAGGAATGGCTTTTTTTATGGGGAAGACTTTGTAATAATGATGGATGTTGAATGATGAGTTGATGAGTGATGAGTGATGAGTGAGTGATGAGTGATGAGTGATGAGTGATGAGTGATGAGTGATGAGTGATGAGTGATGAATGATGAATGAATGATGAATGCAACTCCGAAAGGCCCTAGT
>JALRIJ010000641.1:0-247 GCA_023255485.1 Flectobacillus sp. | reverse complement strand
CTATGTTTTCTATGTGGTGAAATAGGTCGTGGCACTTAATATGTCCTGCTTAAAACGCAAAAAGTTGCCCGTCAGAGACAGACAACTTTCCTTCTGAAACAAAACCACAAGAACCATTACTTGTGGCTATGTTACAATATTGTTAGTTTATATTAAGCTTCAGCGATAGACTCGTCGTGTTGAGAGATATCAAGACCTAATCTTTCTTCTTCTTCAGTTACACGAAGAGGGATGATTTTATCTGTGA
>JALRIJ010000640.1 GCA_023255485.1 Flectobacillus sp. | reverse complement strand
ACGTATTTTAACCGACCAGTTATTAAGTGAGTTAATACTATAAAATAGGCTGTCTCAGCATACTTTGAATTAGTCTAAAAGAGTTGTTTGTGAAGACACAAACAACGGCAGAAGGGATTTTTAGCGAATTATCTCACAAAGGCTTATTAAGCCAAAAACCCTGACAGATTTGAAAATCTATCAGGGTTAGAAGGTTGTTTGTGAAGACACAAACAACGGCAGAAGGCACAAATAATGATTTTTCCTTAATTCTTTTTAAAGCCAATCGGCATACAATAAGGGGTAGCAGGGCAACAGTCTTCTGTGACAAATTTCACAGGACAACATGCCTCCGCATCGCATAAAGAGCCATTAAGTGCGGTATAATAGAAAGCCTCTGTTCCATCCTCAAGCCCTAAGGTCATTGCGTTGACAATTAATGTTGAACCAGTTCCTACCTGAGCACCCGCCATATTGAACCACACTACATTAGTTGTACCAGCATCAGCCGTAAGCGTATAGGACGTTGATCCATCTTTACATAGCACATTAGCAACTCCACCATCAGAGACAACGACTTGTATGGTATCCGAACAGCTCGTATTTCCAATAG
>JALRIJ010000063.1 GCA_023255485.1 Flectobacillus sp. | reverse complement strand
TGCTGCCTTGGTTGGGGAAGAAGTAGAAGCCCTTTACACAAACGGCCCCGCAGGAGGTGGAGGAGTAAAGAAATACTTAACCGAAATAGTGGGTATTATTTCCGTATTAATGAATAGAACATCCATAATTGCTCAAACAACCCTTCTTGAATCATGAAATTATACGACATAGCCCATAGCAGAGCAGGAGATAAAGGGAATATTTCTACCCTTTCGGTGATACCCTACGACGAAGCCGATTACGAAATGCTTTGTCAAGAATTAACCGTAGATAAAGTAAAAGCTCATTTGCAAGACATTGTTTCTGGCGAGATTATTCGTTACGAGATGCCCAATATAGCATCCCTTTTATTTGTATGTCATAATGCTCTTTTAAGTGGAGTAACGACTTCTCTAGCGATGGACACGCATGGGAAAGCATTGAGTTATGCCTTGTTGGAGATGGAGGTTTAATTTCTCACCCCATCCGATACCTCACTGTTACAATATACCCTTTATTTTGAGGTAATACTTCTACGGTGTCTTCGATAAGTTCGCAGTGGTTGATGTCCATAAAGCGTACGGCTCTAGAAATGGCTTTAGTAAGGTCATAAGACGAGAATGATCTTGTGTTCGTTTTCATGGCTTGCTCTATTGTTGTTTTTTTAGTTTTCACTGAATAAAAACGCTCTTGTTTAAAAAAGTTGTCTAAATGACTTAATCCTACTTTTTTAGGGCTTGGACAATGATATAGAAATTTTTGTCTAAAAAAAGTGTATTATTTGACTATTTGGGTATTTTTTTTATCTTTGTAGAAGGTCTTTATTATCATTTTGTATAACAAATATAGTCGAATTAGAGAAATAATCGCAAATTTATGGATACTTTTTTTAGTCAAAATCTACAATTTTTACGCAAAAGCCTAGAAGGTAAGGTTTCTCAGGAGAAAATGGCTGATGAACTCGATATTAAAAAATCAACATTGAGTTCGTATGAGAGTGGTAGAGCAGAACCTCGGTATGCAGATTTACTCCGACTGGCTACTTATTTCAAAGTAAGTGTTGACGATTTACTAACGAAGGATCTTGCTAAACCACAACCATCATCACCCCTACCCAAAGATCGCTTGAGAATATTGGCAACTACGGTGAATGCTGAAAATGAAGATAACATCGAATTGGTTTCGGTGAAAGCTGTGGCTGGTTATACACAAGGCTTTGCTGATTTGGATTATGTGAGTCAGTTGCCCACTTTTCATGTACCTTTTCTATCGAAACAAAGAAAATATCGAGTTTTTGCAGTTCAAGGAGATTCAATGCCACCTTTGAAGGAGGGCTCACTGGTCTTTGCTGAATATATCGATAACTGGGAAAAAGTAAAAGACGGAACTATCTGTGTGGTGGTTACTAAAGACGAAGGGGTGGTGTTAAAGGAGGTACATAATTATTTAGCTAAAAAAAATGTACTTATTCTCCGTTCTACGAATGAGCTCTATGCTCCATATCCAATTCTGGGAGAAGAAATCTTAGAATTGTGGCGTTTTGTAGGTTATTATGCGAACACTTTTCCTGCTTAATTATAGGGCTAAATAAGGCTAGAAAGTACTTTTTAAGGGTTTTGTTTGACTTTAATAATTTTTTTGGGTTTATCTGATTTTTAAATCCTGTTCAGCATAGTTGGACAGGATTTATTTGTTAGTTTAGGGGCATAAAATCAGTAGATACGATTGTATTTTTCTAATAAGAACTATATAAATGATTCGTAAATACTGGATTTTTATCATACAGGTGTTGTGATAAGTGTTGATTGTTTATCTTGATACCTGTGGAATTATTCTCTAAATAAAGAGTATTGATGATACTACTTACAAAGCACTAAGCTTATTTTGTTTTAGTGAAACAAAACCCTTGTTAAAATATGAATACAGAATTTTTATCTCGCATTCAGTTTGCCTTCACGGTTGCTTTTCATTACATCTATCCACCTTTGAGTATTGGTTTAGGAGTTGTGTTAGTGATTATGGAAGGTATGTATCTCCGCACTGGTTTGCCAATTTACGAGCAAATGACTCGTTTTTGGATTAAAATTTTCGCCCTTATTTTTGGTATTGGTGTGGCAACGGGTATTGTCATGGAATTTGAGTTTGGTACGAATTGGGCCGTTTATTCTCGCTATGTTGGTGATGTGTTTGGGAGTGCTCTAGCGGCCGAAGGAATTTTTGCTTTTGCTTTAGAATCGGGTTTCTTAGGAATCCTTCTATTTGGATGGAATCGAGTAAGTAGTCGGGTTCACTTCTTCGCTACATTGATGGTGGCTTTGGGGTCGATGTTCTCCGCTATTTGGATTGTGGTTGCTAATTCTTGGCAACAGACTCCAGCAGGATTTAAAATAGAAGGAGAGGGGCTAAAAGCTCGTGCAGTAATTACGGACTTTTGGGCAATGGTTTTTAACCCTTCTAGTGTTGACCGTCTTTCGCATGTGCTAATTGGTTCATTCTTAGCAGGTTCATTCTTAGTATTGAGTGTGAATGCCTATTATTTAATCCGAAATAAACACGTCGAAATTGCTCGAGCGGGTTTCAAAATCGCTTTGGTGGTGGCTACAGTGGCTTCGTTAATGCAATTATTTACAGGGCATCGTTCAGCAGATGGAGTTGCTAAAAACCAACCTGCAAAGTTAGCAGCCTTTGAAGGTCATTTTCCTGCTTCGGAAGTAGCGGATATGTACATCATGGGTTGGGTCGATGTGAAAAAGGAAACGGTGACAGGCTTAAAAATTCCAAAAGGATTATCTTTTTTATTATACCAAGATATTCAAAAACCTGTAATTGGACTTCGTGCCTTTAAGGAAGAGGATCGCCCTCATGCAGTGAACTTTGTTTTTCAGACTTACCACATCATGGTAGCTATTGGCATGAGTTTAATTGGGCTTACACTTTTAGCCTCATTCCTTTGGTGGAAGGGTAAATTATTTGAACAGAAGTGGTTATTACAACTCTTTGCTTGGGCGGTCTTATTGCCTCAAATTGCCAATCAAGTGGGTTGGTATTCGGCCGAAGTAGGACGTCAGCCGTGGGTGGTTTATGGTTTGTTGAGAACTTCTCACGCTTTATCAAGTGCGTTAAGGGAAGAACAAATTTGGTTTTCGTTGATATTATTTACGTTTGTTTACGTGTTGTTGTTTTGCTTGTTTTTGTATTTGCTCAATAAGAAAATCAAACATGGCCCCGAAGGACATTATGAGGAGGAAGAAGAAGAAGCATTTTCAAAAAGAGAGAATCCTTTATTGGACTAATTCACAAAATAACGAATCTTGTTTATGAGACAAGGCTAATCAAAACGAAATAATAAGATGGAAAAAATAATGACTTTATCGCTTTCTACTTGGTGGTTCTTAGTAGTGGGTGCTGTTTTTAGTGGGTATGCCATTTTAGATGGCTTTGACTTAGGAGCTGGAGCTTTACATTTATTTTTTAAGAAAGAAGAGAGCCGTCGTATCGCTCTGAATGCCATTGGACCTGTTTGGGATGGTAACGAAGTATGGTTAGTGATTGGTGGCGGAGCTTTGTTTGCAGGCTTTCCTGTGGTCTATGCTACGGTATTTTCGGCTTTCTATGAGTTATTTATGCTCTTTTTGGTCATGCTAATTTTTAGAGCGATTAGTATTGAGTTTCGGTCAAAAGAAGCAATGCTTTGGTGGCGAAAAATGTGGGATATTGCATATTGTGTGTCTAGTACATTAATTGCTTTATCATTGGGCTTAGTATTAGGTAATATTATTCAAGGGTTACCGATTGATAAAAATTATGAGTACAGAGGCACATTACTTGACTTTTTTAATCCATATGCCATCCTTATTGCGGTGACAACACTTGCCTTATTTATGATGCACGGAGCGATTTATTTAGTCATGAAAACGGAGAATCGTTTATATGCCAAATTAACGATTTTAGTTAAAAATACCACCATATTTTTCGTTTTGATGTTTGCTTTAACGACGCTTGTAACGCTTCTTTTTGTTCCTCACATGGTCAGTCGTTACAAAGAAACTCCTTATATGTTTGCCGTGCCATTAATTGCCATGCTAGGCGTTGCTAACATTACTCGTAGTATTACCAGAAGAAGGTATCGGAGTGCATTTTTGTCTTCGGCAGGGGTTACTGCCATCTTGATGCTGTTAGTCGCTGTTGGTTTATATCCGAATATTGTGCTTTCGACGATTGACCCAAGTATGAACATTACGGTTTTTAATGGCTCATCCAGTGACAAATCCCTTGGTATTATGCTAGGCTTTGCCATCGTGGGAGTTCCGTTAGTAGCAGCTTATACGAGTTTTGTTTTTTGGACATTTAGAGGAAAAGTTCAGTTAGATGAGACGAGTTACTAGGTTTATTTTCATTTAGCCTATGACTTTAGTCACAGGCTAAATGTTACGGATTTTAATCCGTAAACCCGAAATACTGCGAGTTAAAATCCGCAGACCTCATAAAAAAAGTCGTTTAAGAGTTCTCTTAAACGACTTTTTTGTATTTTAATCAATCAGAATTCGTTTGGAATTAAGTAATCGTGCAAAATTAGCTGATATTTTATTTTTGTTGTAAAGGATTAACACCTAGTGTATTAAATCCAAAATTTAAAATTCACAATTTTGCATCACGACTTACACCTCACGTAACACTTTCAATTGTTGTTTGTAGTGCGTTAATTCTGCTTCTGCTTTCTTGATTTTAGCTTCAACGTCTAAACGTAACTGACCTGCATTTTTAGATTTCGAGAAGAATTCTAAGTTATTGCTTAGGGTTGCGATGTCGTTTTCAACTTGTTGCATTTTACGACGAATATCGTTTTCTTTACGTCCCAAGTCTTTTGGAGAGAAGTCTCCACGAGCTTTCAACATATCTACTTCTGTTTGAAGTGCTAATTGCTCTTTCTCTTGACCTGAAAGTTTACCCATTGAGCTTACATACTTATTAACAACCGCAATGTAGCGCTTGTTAATGCTTTGCATGTCTTTCTTAGGAACGAAACCAATGGCATTCCATTGAGCTTTAAACTCTGCTAATTTTGATGTTTCAGAACCTTCATTAGCTTCTTTTTCGATTTGGTCACAAAGAGCAACTTTCTTCGCTAAATTAGCTTCAAACTCTTTTTCAACGTGTTGATTTTTAGCACGTTTTGCATCAAAGAAGCTATCGCATGCCTTTTTAAAACGTTCGTAAATACTATCTTTATCTTTTTCTGGAACGTGTCCGATTTCACGGAATTCTTTTTGTAAACGAATTACCGTATTTGTTGCTTCTTGTGAGTCATCTTCACCACTTACCAATGCTTGAACTTGTTCAATTAACGCATTTTTAGCTTGAAGATTTTCTTCACGTTTCGCTTCTAACTGACGGAAGAATTCGCCTTTATTACGGAAGAACGTTTTAATATCAGCCCAGAACTTATCGCTAAGCGTTTTACCTTTTTCTCTAGGCATGAACCCTTTCACATTGTTCCATTGGTCTTGAAGAGCCAATAGGGCTTTTGTACGCTCATTCCATTCGGTAATTGATTGCGATTGGAAGCTTGCAAAAGGCTCAACCAATTCAGCGATTGAGTTTTTCAAATTGAAAACCTGTTCTGTTTCCGTCTTTTGGATTTCAATTTGCTCACGACGTTTTCCATAAATTACGTCTAGGGCTTCTTTTACACGTTGCCAAACTAGCTCATTTTCTTCTTTAGGAGCTGGGCCGATGTGCTTATATTCTTCAAAAATAGCTACAGCTTCGTCCAACATTTTACCTGTTACGACTTCTGCTTTAGCTGTTTCTGCGATTTTTTCAATTTTAGTACAAAGGTCTATTTTTTGTTGTAAGTTACGCTTGCGGTCAAGTTCAAGTAACTCAAAATAGATACTACGATTGCTGTAAAAGCGGTCCACCAAGGCATGGAACGTTTGCCATAGCGTATTGTTGTGCGGAGAGTTGATGTTACCAGCTTCTTTCCATTCGTCTTGGATTTTTTTGAACTCTGCAAAACCTGCCTTGATATGTGCGGGATCTGAGTTATCTTTTCCTTCAACGATAGCACGTAAACGATTCAAAAGTTCGGTTTTCTTATCGAAGTTTTTGTCACGTTCTTTTTCAATGCTTAAGAAATACTTTGAACGTTCGTCTTTTAGTGTTTTGAATAACTTGTCAAAAGCTTCTACTTGGCTATCAAATTTGTAATCAAAACCTTCTTCAGAACCCTCATTTGCTTCTTTGAACTTAGCGAGAGCTTCTGCTTTTTCCGTTGATTTAATTTGCTCGAAAAGAGGACGAACTTCTTTCAAGGTATCTTCTGATTTACGGAAGCTAGCCACCGAAGGACTTGCTTGAACTTCAGCAAGAAGTTTTTCTAATGTCAAGACAAACTCTGCCTTTCCAAAACCAGAATAATCTACTACTTGTTCAGCCACTTCTTGTCCGTCAGTCAACTGCGTTGCTTCTGCTGCGATAGCTTCTATTTCAGCGTGTTGGCTTACAACTTCTTCAGAATTGGCTTCGGTAGTCGCAGGCGTTTCTGCTGCGATTTCTGGAGTTGCTTCGATAGGTTGAGGATTTACCTCTGGTTGATTTGTTTCGAGTTCGTTTTGCTCGATTTGTACTTCTTCGTTAGTCATGCGTTCATTGTTCGGCTATCCATCACTCCAAAGAGGATAGACCCCTATTTTCATTGATTACTAAACTCTTAAAAACCAGTGTTTCAGTTGAAGATTTATTGAAACACCGCTAAACAGACAGATTCAATTTTGCTACAAAAATAGAAAAAATAGTTACAGTTTATTCACATACTCTTTTTTTTATTCCAAGGATAATAGTCTTTTTACAAATTTTTCATCTTTGAAATACTTTTTATAGGGGTAATTGATTGATTTTTAGTTTTTTATTGGATTAAATTACTTGTTTTAAAATGCGTAATTCTTTCGGGTAATAATTGTTTACTCGGGTCGGAAGCACCTTTGCCCAGCCTAGTGGATGCCCTTCGTAGGTCATCAGAGACCAACCTTTTGTAGGATTATCTAAAACTAAATCATCTCTTCGTAGATAACTGATTGCTTGCTCTTTGGTAAGTTCGTGTCTGTGTATCGTTGTTTGTAACAACGGACTCATCGCTAATTCATGGTCTGGAACAAGGTCGTTACCAGCAATTTGTCCTAGGCGAACACCTGCTTTACGGAGGTATAAGTTTAACTGAAATAATTTGATGTCATTTTCATGTTTGGGATTGAACAAGTAGTAATCATCATTTTTCAGAAACCAAGCATACTGTTCGAGATTCTTGACCCACTTGGTGAAAATCGCTGTCTCAGTACGACGATTTTTATTGGGTTGTGGTTTTATACGAGGCGTTTTTACAGCTAAGTATTCATTTTTTGTTTTCTTAAAAGCGGCAATAAAGAACCCTTCTCCCTTTACTTTATCTGGGTAAAAACGGTATCCTGTCGCTTGATGTTGTGACGATTGCGTAGGGACGATTCCCCATGCTTTAAGGATTTCTTCGTTGGGTAGTACGCAGTTTTTTACATCTAATTCTGTACAAATCCAATCACAAATGTCTTCGTTTTCACTTTGTGAGTACGAGCAAGTTGAATAGATTAGGATTCCATCTTCTTTTAGGCAATCCCAAGCATCTGCCAAGATGCGTTGTTGACGCTGATAGCAGAGTGTTACGTTTTCTGGAGACCATTCTTCGGTTGCTTCTGGGTCTTTTCTGAATAAGCCTGAGCCCGAACAAGGTGCATCTACCACCAATACGTCAAAATAGCCTGCTAATCGTTGTCCAATATCCTTGGGGTCATTGTTACAAACGTAGGTATTAAGGCATCCCCATTTGGTCAGGTTATCTACCAATATATTCGCTCTACTTCGGATTACCTCATTACTCAAGAGAATAGAATCAGGCGTAAGTAAACTAGCAATCAAGGTACTTTTTCCGCCAGGGGCAGCACATAAATCCAATACTTTAAGGTCTTGATTCAACTTTACGGTGTTGCGAAGGACATACTCAATAAACATCGAGCTTGCTTCTTGGACATAATACGTGCCAGCATGAAACAACGGGTCGAAGGTAAAGACGGGGCGTTCGGGTAAATAAGTGCCATAATCAGACCAAGGAACAGGTTCTTTTCCAACTTCTTGATACCATGCTTCAGGACTAGGCTTAAAAGGGTTTAAGCGAATCGAAGTAGGCGGACTGGCTTGGTTATGTACGGATAAAAAGCTTTCTTGTGTAAAGCCTGTGGTATCTTGCAAAGAGTCTAGTAATGCTTGTGGAATGGGCATCGTTAAAATGAAAATTGTGAATGGGTTGTACCTGTAGCCATATAAAAAAACGAAGAGACAATCAACATTGCCTCTTCGTTGGATTAGCGTACAAATTTAACTATTTTTTGAAGCTATTCAAGCATTAAATGGCTCAAAAGCATTCAGAAAGCCGCTGAATTATTTTTTTGTTTTGATGGTACTTACAATCCAATTACCTACTTGTTTTCCTTGCTTTAAGCCTTCATCGAGTGCGGGTAAGAAGTGAATACCACCGTATAAGCGACTGATTGATGCTTCGTCAGCAGCATGATAGAATGAGGTAAATTTACGAACAGGTAATCCGTAAGGCACTTCTGATGAATCTGGGAATGCAATGTTATCGCCCAATACCTTTGTTAAGGCTACCGAAGCTGCCCCTGAAATAACCGAGTGCCCTGAGGTGTATTCAGGGAAAGGAGGCGTTTGTAGTACGGGTTGCCAGTTTTTATCTACAGATTCGTTAATAACGGATTCAGGACGAATTTTCACAGAGCGGTATTTTTCATCCCAACACGAAATAAAGCCATCAAAGATAGCCATAGAAGTCATTAAATACGCCTCTGCAGTTTTGTAAATATCTGCTTTTTCTTGACGGCTAACAAGGGTAATGATACTCATCCAGTGTCCACCTGGAGACATTTTTTTCGTGGCAAACATTGCATGTCCTGTAATATTCATCTTGAAAGGGTTACAGTCCCAGAAGTTTGCAATATCTCGTTGTTCCTGTGTTAGATTATTGATAGTGTTATAGGCGTGCATGACCATGTTGTAGTATGGACTTCCCTTGGTCATATCGTACTTGAACGGAGCGACAGGCTTAAACTGAGAGCAGGTATCTAACGTTACAGGTCTGATTTTACGCCAGTTGGGTTCAGCAGCATCCATATAAGCGGGTGGAGTTGGTACCCACGTTCCCTTTTCCTGCGTTACGGTGTGGCGAAGTCCACGAGTTTGCTTATAATTGTCTTTTTTCGAATAAGCCATGATAGAGGCTGCCACTGAATCACCAAAAGCGATAGAGCGTTCAAATACGTCATCAGGCATTCCTGTTGCTTTGTAGTCTTCCCATAGCTTTTTTTCAAAAGGCTCATAAACCTCTTGTGCAAAAGTAAGGTTCTTTCCGATGGTCAAATATGCTTTTGTAGCCGCCAATGCGTAGCAATATTCTTTTCCTGCTTCTGGTCTAGCCACTTTGGAAAAGCCGTTCAATTGTCCTACCATCGATTGGTAGGCAGGATTGCCCGGAATCAGTGCTTCATAAGCTGCCAACGCCGAATACATGTAAATACGGCTAGAAACTGGTGGAGCAAAAATATCATGGATAATAGACTCGGTTACTTGTAGTTGTGTATGGCGTAAGAACTCTGGGTTCTCGGCGGCCTTTTTCCAAGAACCGTCGTCGGCTTTTTTACAACTAATGAGTACACAAAATGTAAATAAAATGGTTAACAGTTGTTTCATGTCTTTGAATGAAATTAAGCTGAGGGATGATATTGAGTTAATTGTGTTTCTTTTGGACTGGTCAAAGTTACAGAATCTTTGCCTCTTTCTAAGTACAAATAAACCATTTCTAATTCTGATTTTTGTTAATTTAAGAGGAAAAAACAGAAAAAAAACGTTTTTTTGAAACACAAACGACTTTTCACAGTTCTTCGGATATGCTTAAAAACGAAACACAATCTAAAAAGCACTTTCTAATTGTTGGTGCAGGACTTTCAGGACTTTCTTTGGCAACGGTTCTTTTAGAACAAGGGCAGGAGGTTACTATACTAGATAAATCACGAGGACTTGGGGGGCGTATGGCTACCAGAAAGACGCTTGCTGGAGGAGCTATTGATCACGGTGCACAGTATTTTTCTGCTAAGTCAGCGATTTTTAAGGATTTTCTGGCAAATATGAAAAAAGAGGGAGTCGTAAGCAAATGGACATTGGCTCAACGAAAATACCCTCGTTTTATAGGAACATCGGGAATGAAGAGTATCGCTCAAAAAATGGCAGAGAAAATGCCTGTACATACAGCTCAAAAAGTAGTTCGGATAGAAGGTAAAACGGTGCTAACACAAGCGGAACAACGTTTTACATTTGATGAACTTATTCTTACCATTCCTGTTCCACAAGCACTTGATTTATTGGTTGCGAGCCAAATCCCTTTGAGAGAAGAAGAGCTACAGGCACTAACTCAAATTGAATACGACCCTTGTTTGGCTGTTTTAGCCGTTTTGAACAAGCCAACCTCCATTCCAACGGGAGGTATAATGCTAACGGATTCGCCCGTGGCATGGTTAGCTGATAATTTTCAGAAAGGAATTTCAACGGAACCAACCCTTACACTTCATGCTTCGGCAGCATTTAGTAATGCTCATTTGGAAGCAACGGATTTGGAAGAGGTAGGTAAACAGTTGCTCGAATCCGTTAGTGCATGGGTGGAGCCAAGTAACGTGCTTTCTTTTCAGGTGCATCGTTGGCGATACAGTTTAGCTCGCCAACGATATCCCAAACCGTTTCTGTCACTCGCCAATGGTTTTATCCATTTGGCAGGAGATGCTTTTGGTAGTGGAAATGGTAATGTGGAAGGAGCGTTCTTGTCGGGATATGACTTAGGCAATCATCTCTGCCACCTTTCTTCCCGTCATCATAGCGGCGTTTAAAGACGGATAGGCCGCATAGTCCCCACAACGATATACCTTGTCGGCTATTTGTAATGATAAGCTGTTCGTTCCCGAGGTAAACGCTGGAAGAGCGTAAGGAATATGATAGCTTTTCAGATATTGCCAGTCGGCGACGCTTTTTCCGAACCAATTGGTTAACTCCTGCTTTAAGGCAGCAATGTGCTGTTGTTCGTTGGCTGGGTCAACATAGGAAGTAGATACCGAGATAAGTGATTTGCCAGTCGGAGCATAAGTAGGGGCAATATCACTAGGTACACATAGGTTCTGAATCAATTCGTTTCGATTAGGATTCAAGACCAACATTTTTTCACGCAGTGGTGATTGATGGGCTGAAAAATAGACACAAGAGGTCGCATTAAATTGATAGTGCGTCTCTTGTCCTAATAATCTATTTGCCTGTAGGGCATCAGTTGCAATAACGAGTTGACTTCCTTGGATTTTTTCGCCAGAACTCAAGTAAACGCTTGTGCCCTCAATTCGTGCTACGGGGCAATTAAGGCGGAGGGTATGACTAGGCAAATTGGCAGCTAATTGTGCAGGAATAGCCTGCATACCTTTGGCAGGAATAACGGCATCTCCTTCATAAAACTTGCTAAAAATATACCTGAAAAAAGCCGACGAGGTTTCTAATTTATCTTCCAAGAAAACCCCTCCGAAAAAAGGCTTTAGGAATTGCGTCATCATTTTGTCTGAAAATCCATAATCACGAAGGAAACTGTTGGTACTTTCTCCACTTTGTTCGAGCACCTCTTCGGTGATTCCTTCCGTATCAAGAACTAATCTTAATGTCCGTAGCTTATCTGAAAAAGAACCGATAGGAGAGGTAATACTTGAGAACACCGACGAAGGATTTTTGAAAGGGTTGCTCAGTTGTTCGAAACGATTTTCATGGCGAATCATGGCACCCGAATCGAATGGCATGAGAGAAAGAGCATCATAATTAAGCAATCTTTGTGCTTCTGGATAAGCAGTTAATAAAATCTGAAAGCCTCTGTCTAATTGAAAGCCTTCCACTAGGTCTGTTTGAACTCTGCCTCCCACTTTATCGGCGGCATCAAGCACCAAAAAATCAATGTTTTTGCTTTTCAAATAGTTTGCACAACTGAGCCCTGCAATGCCCGCTCCGACGATGATAACCATAGTTTTTGTTTCTTTAAGTGATAATATTATAGTCGATTATCTGTTAAACAAATAAATGCTGGAAGGGTTTTTGTATCGCTCAAATTAATCTTTATGACAAAATAAAGGAAAATTGTATTATTTTGATATTTTGCGAAAAGCTTGAGTAGGCTTCTACTATATTAAAGTATCAACTTTTTAGCGTTTAAATTAAATATTTTTTAACAGTTATATTTGTTGTATTGTATTGTTTTTCAGATAGTTACTGTTTATTTTTGTTGTTTTTCATCTTTTTTCAAAATATAAAAGATGAAAGTCATAACATTGAAATAACATAGTTTTCAAAGATTTTTTATTATTTTGCAAATGGAAACGATTTTTAACAAAATAGAACAAAACCGTTTTTTTACCCTTTAGTACACGAAAGTAAAAGAAGTTTTTAACACAATCTTGCGTCTCATTATTGAGACCTTCAGGATAACAAACAATAATGCTATGAACTATCAAATTCACGAAGGTAACGGCTACAAATATATAGATGAAGGAGAAGGCGAAACGTTAATGCTCCTTCACGGACTTTTTGGTGCATTGAGTAACTGGGAAGGAGTGATAGAAGGATTCAAGGGAGAGTACCGTGTCATTATTCCGATGATGCCTATTTATGAAATGCCCATTTTAAAAGCAGGTTGTGACGGCTTGGCAGAGTTTATAGAAGGCTTTGTTAACTGGAAAGGCTTAACTGATTTGACCTTGCTGGGCAACTCGCTAGGAGGTCATGTAGGCTTAATTTTTACCTTGAGAAATCCAGATAAAGTGAAGCGTCTTGTTTTGACAGGAAGCTCTGGTTTATTTGAAAATGGAATGGGTGGTACATATCCTAAGAGAGGAAATTACGAATACATCAAAGAGCGTGTTCAATATACATTTTATGACCCCAACACCGCTTCTCAGGAGTTAATTGATGAGGTTTTTGAAATTACGAACAACGGTTCGAAAGTAATCCGTATTATTTCGATTGCAAAGTCGGCACAGCGGAACAATATGGCCAAAGAAATCGTTAACATTAAAGTACCTACGCTGTTGGTTTGGGGATTGAATGATACCATTACACCGCCACAAGTAGGGCATGAATTTAACCGTCTCATTGCTAATTCTGAATTGCACTTTATCGACAAATGTGGTCATGCCCCAATGATGGAGCGTCCTGCCGAGTTTAATGGAATATTAACGACTTGGTTGAAAAAAACGCCGATTAACGAGGTGGCAATGGCTTAATTTCTAAATCTTTTATAACGATAGATTTGGAATTGTTCCTTTAATCAGTAATTTAGGGTTACATTAACCACTGCTAAGACGAATGTAAATACAGCGAATACTGGTTAGTCATTAGATAACTATGTATTTTATGAATATCCTTACAAATCGCTCTTGGTCTAAAAAATTACGATATGCTTGCTAAAGACTTTGTTAATCATGTATTACCAGTGCTGAAGCCATCCGACACCGTGGCGAATGCGATGGACTGGATGGAAGAATTTCGAGTGGGTCAACTGGTGATTGTCGATGGGTCAACTTATGTGGGGTTGGCTACGCATGATGTTTTGGTCGAGCAAGAGGAGGATACTCCTTTAATGGCATTACAAGCAGATTTTGCGGGAGTCTATGTAACAGCTTACCAACATTTATTTGAAATTTTAAGCCTCACTCAACAACATGGCTTGGAAACTGTCGCTGTGTTGAATGAAGAAGGACTGTTTGAAGGGACAATTGTGGTAAAAGAATTATTAGACGCTTTTGCCAAAAGTCTTGGAACACAGGAGTTAGGAGCTGTTATTGAAATTGCCGTTGAAAATAGAAACTATTCGTTGTCAGAGATTAGCCGTTTGATAGAATCCAACGATACTAAAGTAATCAGTAGTTACTATTCTAGTGGCAATGAAATTAATAATTTCAGGGATACCTTAACCTTAAAATTGAATAGAAAAGATATTAGTCACGTTGTGGCAACTTTAGAGCGATTTGAGTATGAAGTCGTGGCGGCATACGCTTACGAAGCGATGTACTCACCCGATAAAGAACGCTA
>JALRIJ010000639.1 GCA_023255485.1 Flectobacillus sp. | reverse complement strand
AGGTTCAACAGCTAATTTACAGTTGCAAAAAGAAGGTCGAACCATCTATACGATTAAAAATGGAGTTATCATATAAACGAAAAAGACAATGACTACTGCAAGACCTAATATTTCTAAAACAGCTTTTTGGGATGTAAATTTTGAAAATATCAATTTTCAAGAAAATAGTATCTTCGTCATGAATAAAGTTTTCAATTATGGCACTTGGTCTGATATTGTTGAGACTTTTAGATTTTACGGTCTTGACAGAGTTAAAAAAGAAGTAATACAATCGTCTTATTTTAAAGGTTCAGCATTGTCTTTTCTATGTGTAATGCTTGACTTGACGGAAGAAGATTTCACTTCCTATCAACAAAGACAAAAAAGAACATCCACCTGGAATTATTAAAAATATGCTCTTCCTTAACACAGTTCATTCTGAAACATATATCTTATTAAAAAAACTAATGCAAATTCCTGAACTATCAGAATTTGTCTTAGTTGGCGGAACAAATCTATCCTTAAAATTTGGCCACCGTATATCAATAGATTTAGACCTTTTTACAAATACCCCATTTGACTTAGACGAAGTTTTTTTGTCCATCACAAAGAATCTTC
>JALRIJ010000638.1 GCA_023255485.1 Flectobacillus sp. | reverse complement strand
CATAAGCCGTGCTTTTCAACTTTGGCTCAATGTAATACGTGTCCTTCACGATAATCCATGCTGAACTGTTGTTCCTGATGTTTTAAGACTCTGTTGTCTCAGATTAGTTTATTTGAGGGGATGAACTTTTATGCAGACTTGTTATTATAGATGACAGTTTTCCAGTCGGTTTAGCTGGTGGCCACTATGGTCCTTAGTTACTCCAAGGACTTTAAATTCCGCTATTTTTTGGCTTGTGGAGATGTGACTCAAACTTTAGATTTGAATAGTTTGGAGCATTTGATCGATTTGAAATCTGAGATTTCTTTTCCAGCTAACTCAAGTTTCTCAACTGTGATCCTTCTTCTTAAATAGGGAACAACTCCAACATAAGTGGCTTGGCAATCGACAGTGCAGTGTCTCTTCTCTATTAAGTCGGGGTGTAGTTTCCGTTAACTGGAGTCTTTACTTCTACATTCTTTTTCACTCCTTAGTTTAAGACAAGCGTTTGCTTAAACTTGGGTTCAAGTTCTTCTTAAGAAATGCTTGTCGTTGGATCGGGTTTTTGCATTAAAATATAATAAAATAAAAGTTATAATAAAGGGGTTTTGGGGTTTTGGGG
>JALRIJ010000637.1 GCA_023255485.1 Flectobacillus sp. | reverse complement strand
CCCCAAAACCCCAAAACCCCTTTAATGTGACGTATTTTTATTTTTTGAAAAAATAGATATTTATAAATGTTGATTTAATTTTTTAAGATAAACACGCTCATGTGGGCGAGTATTTTAATGAATTAATGCATGGCAGGAACACTTTATTCGACAGGCCTGATAATGTATCCGCTTGAGAATGATGATAACTGCCCAACTGAAGGCACCGCCTTCGATTCAGACTAAAAAAGTTCTTGTTCAGCCTATTATGTTGGAGCAAAAACAACATCAATAAGGAAGACCTAGGGTCTAGCTACTACCACAGCTTGTCTTGAATATTTCGTGCCTTTTATTTCGGTAGCTGACTACTGCAATAGAGCGACTGAGAGACGGCTATACTTTGACCAACGAGTGAGCTTAGCAACAGGAGTGACTGAAGGACGGTTCAAGGAGGTGACGATGGTCAAGATGATGTCGAGCCATACATGGCTTAAAGACTAAGGAGGTTCGGATGCAGACAATAGATATTCAGGAGCTTGGATTGCGCTATAATTTCAAGATTTGTCTGGAAATATAGGTCTTGACGGAAATATTTTGATGCATTTAAACTTGGATGGAGATA
>JALRIJ010000636.1 GCA_023255485.1 Flectobacillus sp. | reverse complement strand
GAAAGTGTTGATGCTCACCCTGGCTGAGCAGACGTTGAAGAACGTAGTTCTGAGACAAGTGCCGAACATTGAGCGATGCACGCTTATCAAGCCAAAGAAGGACAGCGATGAGCCCTACCTGGTTGTGCAGGGTATCAACTTCGACGCTTTCTACATGCACCAAGATATTCTTGATCTGAACAGGCTTGAAACTAACCATTCATACGCTCTCAAGTACAAATACGGCGTGGAAGCTATGAGGGCCAACATCGTCAAGGAAGTGCAGATGGTGTTCGGAGTTTACGGTATCTCAGTTGACAAGAGACACTTGTCTCTGGTTGCTGACTTCATGACATTCGGAGGAGACTATAGAGCATTCAACCGTATCGGTATGGAAGAAAGCTCCTCACCTTTCCTGAAGATGAGCTATGAGACAACCATGAAATACTTGGTGTCTTCGTCACAAGCCAATGAAAGAGACGACATGAGCGCACCCAGCTCAGCAGTTGTTCTCGGACAGATTCCCAGAGTTGGAACGGGCATGTTTGACATTATCCAGCAGCCAGCTTTCTGATGAGAATCTTAATTAATAAATTCTTATAATAAAGGGGTTTTGGGGTTTTGGGG
>JALRIJ010000635.1 GCA_023255485.1 Flectobacillus sp. | reverse complement strand
ATTCTGGCTGAATAGGCAAAGTCGCAAGTTCAAGTAATAGACCAATGCGATCGGCAGTGTCTTCACCCAACCCAACAATACCACCGCTACACACTTTCATGCCTGCGCCACGTACATATTCAAGTGTATTTAAACGATCATCGAAAGTACGGGTACTGATAATATTTGAATAATACTCACGCGAAGTGTCTAGGTTGTGGTTATAGTAATCTAAACCTGCATCTTTTAAACGTTCAGCCTGAGACTGGTTTAACATGCCTAAGGTCATGCAAGTTTCTAAACCTAAAGCTTTTACTTCACGAACCATTTCAAGCACATAAGGCATATCACGCTCATGCGGGTTACGCCACGCAGCACCCATACAGAAGCGAGAAGAACCAGACTCTAATGCTTCTTTGGCTTCGCTAATCACCTTTTCTACAGCAATACGCTTTTCTGCTTCTAGTTTTGAATCATAACGAGCAGATTGAGAGCAGTATTTGCAATCTTCAGGGCATTTACCTGTTTTAATTGATAATAAAGTGCTGACCTGAATCTGATTCGCATTAAAATTTTGTCGATGGATTTGTTGTGCCTGAAAAACCAAATCTAAAAAGGGTTGCTGATAT
>JALRIJ010000634.1 GCA_023255485.1 Flectobacillus sp. | reverse complement strand
AGGGTATATTTTACGCTTTGCTCATAAGTAAAGGCATTAAGTTTGGAGAGGTATATATGTATATGTACGAAGTAGTTGCTATTATAAAACTAGGATAGCTTCGGTATCATACTAAAAAAATATTTTTTACGTTTTAAGAGACGTGGTTTAATTAAATAATTGATTACCATTTTTTACATAACTATGTTTTCTATGCTCCTATGTGGTTAACCATGTCGGGGTACTAAATTTAAAATTCATCATCACCCAAAATTTTCCAATTAAATAAACTCAAAAACAATGCTTATCATGAAAAAAGGACTTATTGCTCTTTTCTTTGCCCTTGTTACTTTTGTCTCTAATGCTCAAAAAGCTTCTCCTGCGGCAAGTACAACTGCTAAAATCGGAGAAACTACCTTGACAATTAACTACCACCAACCAGCCGTAAATGGCCGTAGTGTGTGGGATCCAGCGGGTTCATTAGCTCCTTTTGGTAAAGTTTGGAGAACAGGAGCAAACAATGCTCCAACTTTTGAAGTATCGAAAGACGTAACCATTGAAGGAAAAGCATTGAAGGCTGGTAAATATGCTATTTTTACTATTCCTGGCGAAAAACAGTGGGTCATCATTAT
>JALRIJ010000633.1 GCA_023255485.1 Flectobacillus sp. | reverse complement strand
TTTGTAATTTATCCTGACTTCTTCCACAAGTAGCCACTTTAGCGCCCTTGGCTAAAAACTGCTGTACCAGGGCCTTCCCGATACCATCTGACCCACCTGTGATCACCACTACTTTGTCTTTAAATATGGACATAAAAATGTGTTTGTACAAAAGTAATTGTTATTTGAAGATGAATTACTTAGCTGAGTTTTTAGACTAAAATAAAGTTGCCTTTTTATTTGGTTTATTTCAATTTATCCTTATTTTTGCACTCCTCAAAAGGGAAAAGGGTCAGATTCCGTAGCTCAGTTGGTAGAGCAATACACTTTTAATGTATGGGCCCTGGGTTCGAGTCCCAGCGGGATCACAAACTAGCTAGTAAATAGCAATAAAAACTCCGATTTCATTCGATTTCGGAGTTTTTTTATGCCCTTTTGGGCACGCTTTTGTAGTCTTTTGTACTGAATTCTGTGGCTCGGGTTTAAATTAAATATAGTTATGATAAATATAAATAAACTTAAAACATTCTTATTGGTCTTACACGAAACCTTGAATTTTTATTTATACTAATTTTATCTTCTCCACCAGCCCAAATAGAATCTTGAACTAAAAATTGACACCAAGCGCTACCTT
>JALRIJ010000632.1 GCA_023255485.1 Flectobacillus sp. | reverse complement strand
GAAGCAATTTAGCAACGAAAAGTACAGGTGTACACTTTTTGAAAATAGAAAATGGAAAAGCCCTTTTTGAAGTAGAATCGGGTGATTATCATTTTAACATAACAGGGTCAACAGGTTTTAGCCCCTTGAAAAAATAACAGAACATTGGAAAATTGGCTGTGAAGACACAGCCAATGGCGAAAGGCTCTTTATTATATTACTTGGTTAAACAGGGTTCAAAACCCTGTCTGCGTTATGGGATAACGTTTTATGACAAAGTAAAATCATAAAGAACCTAAAAAAATAACTGAACATTATAATCAGATGAAAATACTTGTAAGAATGATGGTGCTGACTTGCTTTTTTTTGCAAACAGCACAAGCTCAAAAATGGAAATCGGGCTTATTATTAGATGAATTTGTCGTAGAAAATCCTCCTTTTCCAGAAAGTCATGCTGCGACCATTGCCGAAACGCCCAACGGTTTAGTTTCGGCTTGGTTTGGTGGAACAAAAGAGCGTAATCCAGATGTCTGTATTTGGGTTTCTCGTAAAGAAAATGGCAAGTGGTCTGCTCCCGATAACGTAGCTAATGGCATTGTGAACGATACCCTTCGCTATGCTTGTTGGAACCCCGTATTGT
>JALRIJ010000631.1 GCA_023255485.1 Flectobacillus sp. | reverse complement strand
ACAGGGTCGTTGATCGCTGTCAGAATTGAGTTTGTCGAATACCACCCTGACAGGGTGTGCTAGTTAGATTGCAATCATATTGTTTGGTTCGTTTTCTCTGAAAATGATATGATTGTTTTATAGCTATTCGTCAAACTCAACCGCTAACAGGGTCGTTGACCGCTGTCAGGGTTGAGCTTGTCGAATACCACCCTGACAGGGTGTGCTAGTTAGACTGCAATCATGTTGTTTGGTTCGTTTTTTTCTGAAAATGATATGATTGTTTTATAGCTATTCGTCAAACTCAACCGCTGACAGGGTCGTTGACCGCTGTCAGAGTTGAGTTTGTTGAATACCACCCTGACAGGGTGGGTTAGTCAAAATCACTTAAAAAGGTATTGGAGTCGAGTGCTTGCTCATGAAATTTGATAAATTGTTGTTTATTCCCAAACCAGCTAAAAACTTCGTCTCTACTTAAATTACTTGGCTTACTAGATAAGAAACTGTTGTACGAAGAGTGAGGATATTGTCTGAAATCGTTTACAAATCCATGTTTTTGTGCATTCGTATGAATGTAGAAAATAGCTCTTGTAAAGTATTGCTCATCATCAATTAAGTTACGTCCAAAGGGGCGTTCAAATAACGAGCCAGTTC
>JALRIJ010000630.1 GCA_023255485.1 Flectobacillus sp. | reverse complement strand
AAACTAACTTTTGCATACGCAACGATTTATTGGAGTTGAGTTTATTTGAATGGAAATGTGCGTGTAAGGCTTGTGTGGAAGGTTAAATACGTTGAAATCAAGTACTTTGATATATTTATTAACCACATAGACATATAGAAAACATAGTTATGTCTTGGTATATGATTTTAAAATAAATGTGTCTTGTTCATTCAAACGGGTGAATAAATTCATCCGCTAAGTGGAATAATTGGTCAAGAACTAAGTACTGTACGAACTCAACACTTATCCTTATTTCTTCCGTTTGACTTTTTACTTTCGATTTTTAACATTTAACACAAGCCCTGTAAGCCCACTAATGATTTCGTAACACGAAGTAAATCAAATCGGTTTGGATTATCGTCTTTTTTTTAGATAAACCTTTTTCAAAAGCCGACAAAGCAAGGCAAGAAATTGGGGCTTGCTCACTAGCTGTACTAGTGGATTTGTTGTATTTTATCAAAATTAAGTATAATTTTGAATTATAGAACTCAATAGAACAGTTTGAATTTGAATTCTATGATTAAACTTTATTTTATCCGAATGTAGGCTTACAGTCAAGTTGAAGACAAGCTCCTTAAATTCCACTTAGCGGGTGAATTTATTCACCCGATGCG
>JALRIJ010000062.1 GCA_023255485.1 Flectobacillus sp. | reverse complement strand
GGTGGTTGTGATTTAGTAGGAGAAACAGGTTCCAGTCTGACGTTGTCAGATATGAGTCCTTCGGATGCAGGTACCTATAGTGTAACTGCCAGCAATTCTTGTGGAAGTGATCATTACGGTTCAATCGTAGTGAGTGTTAATTCTAAACCAGTAATTGTTACGTCGCCTATATCATCGACCAAATGTGCAGGCGAAACCCAGACGTTTACCGTATCAGCTAGTAATGCAGGTTCTTATCAATGGTATAAAGATAATGTTGCTCTAAGCGATGGAGCATCTGGCGGAGGTAGTACCATTGCTGGAGCAACAAGTTCAAGTTTAACGATTAGTAATTTATGTGCTACGTGTAACTCAGGTGTTTATCATGTGGTGATTACAGGCAGTGGATCTTGTTCGTCGAATTCTGTGAGCAGTGCAGATGTCGTATTGACGGTGAATGAAGCTCCTAAACTTTTTTCTTCTGCCGCAACAAGCTATGCAAAATGTGAAGGGGATGAATTACTCATTCCAACAACTGTAACAGGTAATCCAGCTCCGACTTTTCAGTGGAAAAAGGCAGGCATTGATATGTTTGGACAAACTACGTCAACCTTGACGCTGTCAAGATTGAATGCTTCTGCAACAGGAAGTTATACCCTAGTTGCAACAAATTCATGTGGAAGTGATAGCTATGGGCCGTTTGATTTAGTGGTTAATCTCAAGCCTATTATCGCTGTTCAACCATCTGATGTAACACTTTGTGCTGGACTGACTCAATCATTTGCTGTAAATGCTGATAATGCGGGAGCTTATCAATGGTATTTCAATAATGCTGTTATTGCTGATCAAATAAAGTCTTCCGCTTCTATTGTCGCTTCTCAGGCAAGTGTTGGTAGCTATAAAGTAGTAGTTTCGGGTATGGGGGCATGTAAAAATGAAGCGGTCACATCTAATAGTGTTTATATGGCCGTGAATGATCCTATTACGATTATTACACAGCCTTTAGGACAACGAATTTGTGAAAATGAAAGTGTATTATTCACTGTTAATGCTATAGGGACGCAACCTACGTATCAATGGTATAAAGATAATAGTCCTATTTTAGGAGCAACAACAGCTTCTTATAGTATGGGAACGCTCAATCCTGCCAATGCAGGTAGATTTAAGGTCGAAGTAAAAGGTACTTGTTCTATTGGTGGTGTGATGAGTAATGAAGCCGAATTAGTAGTAACGAGTATCAAACCTCCTGTTATTTCAACCAATAAACCCGATGGAATGTGCATTGGACAGGTATCAACGCTTACTGCTAGTGGGTGTTCTGGAACTGTACACTGGTACAGCGACGGTGCAGAAGTAGCAACAGGGTTGAGCTTTACAACGGCAAGCACGACTACTTTTACAGCTCGTTGCGAAGAATTAGGTTGTTTCTCTTTTACTGCGAGTAACGCCATTAAGCCTGTACAACTTTCTGAATTGACTTATACAGCTAGTAAACAAGCGGCAACTTGTTTTGCAGGTACCGATGCGAGTCTTGAACTTAATCCTGTGGGTTCGGCAGGAGCTCCTTACACGGTTGTTTGGAAAACGCTTAATGCCTCTTCATTAAAAGTAACAGGTTTAACAGCTGGCGAGTATGCTTTCACACTTACTGATAAAGTAGGGTGTACCATTACGGGTACAGAAACGCTTGTTCAACCCTCTAAGCCAACGGCAACTTTTGCAAGTACTGATATTAGTTGTTTTAATGCAGACAATGGAAAAATTACTCTTACAGCCACTAGTGATTATGGCAATTTTAGCTATTCAGTAAACGGGGCGGCTAATGTCCCTTTTCAAGCAGGCAATAGTCAAGTGGTAAGTAATTTAACTAAAGGGATTTTTACGGTAAAAGTAGTTGACGGCAAAGGCTGTGAAGTGCTACCTGCTACTGCTATTACAATCAATGAACCTGCTGCATTAAGCTTAACCGTGACAGCATCGGTTAATCCAAGAGGGGCAGTTACTAAAGATGGTTCGGTGGCAATCAGCGTAGCAGGGGGAACAAAACCTTATACTGTAGCGTGGTTTAATGCAACAAATAATCCATTGACGAACGCCATTCAACAAGATAGTACCACGAGTAAGATTAGTGGCCTTGATGGGGGCACGTACAAGGCCGTTGTGACTGATAAAAATGCGTGTCAACAAACCATTAGTAGTACGCTTATTACACCAGCTCCAATTACAATTACAACAACCGTTGATTCCATTACCTGTTTTGGTAGAACAGATGGTCGTATCGCTATTGTAATTTCAGGAGGTGTTAAATTTTCTCAATCACCCGATTATCAGACTTCTTGGAGACGTAAAAACGCTAATGGAAGTATTGATTTGTTACCTGCCAATACGGTTAGCCTGAGCAATTTGGTACAAGGGAATTACGAAGTCGTAGTAACCGATGCTAATGGCATATCGGCTTCTTCGAGTGTCGTGCTTACAGAGCCGAGTGCTCTTAATGTTGCCGTTGCAAAGGTATTATCTAACTATTGTACTACGACTCCTTTAGGAGAAATCACCCTGACTGCACGAGGAGGAAGAAAACCTTATTTGGTGAAATGGGACAATAGTCCAGCCACATCCTTAACGGCTTCTAAGCTAAATACAGGAGTTTATACAGCAACGCTTACCGACAATTCTGGCTGTGTTGCTACAACCCAAGCAACAGTATTGGATAGTACTAAATCGTACACTGTTTCAACAAGCTATCAACAACCCACTTGTTTTGGTCGTTGTGATGCTCAGTTGTTCTCTACTGTTGCAGGAGGTTTTGCTCCTTATCAATACAATTGGTCAAATGTAGCCGCTACTGTGGCAAATCCTACGACTCTTTGTGGGGGAGGAACAACCACGTTGGAAGTTAAAGATGCGAAGGGTTGTATCATAAAATCGCAGAGTATAAGCCTCATCACGCCTGCCCCACGAGTATTGGGATTGGCTTCCGAAAAAGAGGTTTGTCCAACACAACCCTTTGATTTAACAGCCTCATCGTTGACATGGGCAAAAACATTTACGTGGACTTTTCCGAATGGAAAAACAAAAACGGGAACTACTATTCAAGCCGATACCATTGGGGTATATCAATTGATTGCCTTGGATGAAAATAGTTGTGGAGGTCAGCAGTCTATTAGCGTTGTTCCTAATAAAAATGTTAGCGTACTTTTTACCATTCCAAGTACCGTTCCAGTAGATAAAGCAGTAATTGCCGTTGATTTTAGTTCGCCTAATCCATCATTGATTACGTGGGAGGTGCCTGTAAGTGTTACCTTGATTTCGCAAGACCCTAACAAAACGACGTTTAAGTTTTCGCAAAAAGGCTTCTTTAAAATTAAAGAATTGGCAACGATTAATAACTGTATTTACCCACTCACAAAAGAGGTCGAAGTCGTTGATCAATTAGAGGATAAAAACTTCCCTGTGGCTCTCAACTATGTGAAACCGACAAACTTTATTATTCTGGGTAATCCGACAAGTAATACACAAGTAACGCTAGAAGTGGATAATGAAGCAAAAGAAGCTTTTGTCGTGGTGTTGAGTACGGCATCAGATGGAAAAATACTATTAGAAAAAAGCTTTGACGGATTGACGGATAAAACCATTTCGATTCCTTTACCGCTCGATAGAAATGAAGCTCAGTACCTTGTAACACTGGTCAGTGCCACTGTCAAAACGTCAAAGAAACTGATTGTTATCCGATAACAGCAAGCGATTTTTTGGACTATAATCATCTGAATTAAATACTCAGTAGCGATTAGCTACTGAGTTATTCAAAACATATAAATATGAAAAAATATTTTACATACATCCGAAAAAAACGTTTTGAATTGCTGATAACACTGCTCTTTGTCGGTACTTCCAGTGTTTTTTCGCAGAGCTTCGACGTAGAAAGCGTGGTAAAAGCTAAGCCTCTCGTGGTCTCAGGTGGTTTCAATGCCAACGGGGTGTTTAGCGATGGCCTAACGAGCAATACTACGCCTTTCGACTATTTTTTATCGGGACGACTCAACTTTAATGTTCTAGGACTTATCAATGTTCCTCTTACGTTCAATTATTCAAGTCGAAAAATTACCTTTTCGCAAGGCTATGCTTTTAATCAACTTAGCATTAATCCGACTTATAAATGGGTTACGGCTTATATAGGTACAAATGCCATGACCTTCACGCCTTACTCTTTGAACGGGCATCAGTTTGTAGGGGCAGGGGTAGAACTTTCGCCAAGTAAATGGAAAATCAAAGCCATGTATGGTCGCCTGATTAAGGGACAATACGAAGATCCTCTCGTGACTGGCCCTACTTACAACCGTATGGGTTATGGCTATCAGGTGCAGTATAATCCAGGAGCTTACACCCTTGGTATGACCATGTTTAGAGCGTATGACCAAGAAGCATCATTACCCGAATTAAAACGTACTTTTAATGGGAATGTGATTAATCCGAAAGACAATATGGTCGTAGGTTTAACCTTTGGAACAACGCTTTTTCACAAGCTTCAATTCAATGTCGAATACTCTAATAGCGTATTGACCAAAGATCAATCCCCTCGATACGAGAGCGTGTCTATACGGTCTTTGGCTGGTTTATTTCATAGTGGGAACGCTACCACCGAATCCTACAATGCGTTTAAAACCCAGTTAAACTATAATATTCAGCAGAGCAATACCATTCTTGGAGTGGCCTACGAACGAGTTGATCCCAATTACACTACCCTCGGAGGCTATTATTTTGTCAACGATATCGTCAATTATACGTTCAATGTGGTTCAATCACTTTTCAAGAATAAAGTCAATGTAAGTGCCAATTTAGGGATTCAAGAAGACGACTTAAATCGCACAAAAGCCAATAAACAAAGTAGAACAATTGGGGCTATCAATACCACTTGGAATGTCGCTAAGGATTTCACGATGGGCTTTAACTTCTCTAATTTTCAGTCATATCGTTTCTTAAATGACACGTACACGAAACTAACCCGTATCCAAGGGATTCCGATTGATACCTTGAATTACGCCTTGGTTTCTCAGACCTATGGCTACAACCTCAACAAACAATTGAAGCAGACGGATACTCAACAAAGTAGTATTAATTTCAATGCCAACTACCTTGTTTCGGGTAGCAAAACAGGTGATTTAGTAGACGAAAGTGCTAAAACCAATATCCTAAATACCAACCTCAATTATTCACTCAATTACCCCAAAAGGCAAGCGGGAATAAACATTGGCTTAACCTATTTTGGGAATCAGCTTTATACGGGTACTTTACAAGGTTTTGGCCCAACTATCGGTGCTCAGAAGACCTTTATCAAAAAGGTAAATACCAGTCTTAATATAGCAGTATTAAGTACGAATAATGAAATGAGGGATCCTACGCAGTCGTCTAACTCATCGGTACTCAATGCTAGTGTATCTGCCAACTACTCGCCAGCTAAAGGACATAGTCTCAACTTTAATACCAGTATGGTGAAAAATATGACGGCTAATTTCTTGAACGGAAATATTAGCTACTCTTATTCATTCTAATCTTAATACACTAACGATATGGCCACAATTAGCCAACTCATATTCAAGATGTTAAAGAAAAATATAGCGATACTATTACTCTTGTGTAGCTTCTTTCAAGTGGCAGCACAGCAATATTACCCCGTAGTTGCCCGCTTTACGCAATTACCTCCTTATCCCGTTTATTTGGCTGATTTTAGTAATCCAGCCCAAACCAATTTGTCGATTCAGGTACAACAAAATGACCGTACTATTGCTTCTCGTCCTATCCGCATTCGGATTTATATAAAAGGCAATGGCTTTCAAATTCAGAGTACCGAAATGGTGCAAGATGAACCTTCGTTAATCTTAAATTACGGGCAAATCTATAGTTTACCTGCTCAACAGGTTGCCAATTATTTTAAGCAATATAATCTTCAGGTTAGTCCAGACCAATATCGCCAGCCTTTCAACGAAGGAGCGTTTCAATTTGGAGTAGAAATCATTGATGTACAAACCAGTAAACCGATTTCGGGAGTGCAATGGGCAAATCCTGTGTGGCTGACTGTCAATGAACCGCCTGTTTGGGTGCAACCCAAAAATGAGATAACCGAAAAAACCAACACACTTCAAAATATAAACTTTCAGTGGGCACCTCGACACAACAACATTAGTAATGTGGAGTACGAGTTTAGTATGACCGAATTGATTACCAATAATGGAGTAGTGGGTAATGTTCAAAACCTGTTTTTGGCACAACCTACTTTCTATAAGGTCCGAACACAAGGTACCGTCCTTAATTACAATGCGACCCTGCCTCCTTTAGTGGCAGGGCGTGTCTATGCCTACCGAGTACAGGCAATTGCTAAGCGTGGTTATGAAGATGTGGGAGTATTTAGAAATAATGGTTTTAGTGAAGTACAGTATTTTAATTACGGAGAAAAACTAATACCGCCTACCAATTTGAAAATTGCTTGGAGTGAAAATAATCCGAAAGAAGCAATCCTAAACTGGAAGGCAGAAGATAAACACAAAAGCTTTAACGTTGAAATACGAGAAAAAAATGCTAAAAGTGATTGGGTAGCAAGTGAAATAAAACCGCAAAACACAGGACTTTATAACACATTTACGTTCACTAATTTAGAGCCTTCGAAAAATTATGAAGCTCGTGTAACGGGTATTGGAGAGGATAATCAAAGAGCAACATCCACCATGGCAGAGCTAAAATTAGCTCCAATTCCCTTAAAGCAAGAAGAACTCTCGTTGAAGGGGAAGGTGTTATGGGCGTATCGTGCTAGTGAAGAGAATGTAAAAGAAAATATGCCTTTGTCGCTAGTGGCTGATGCCACTATTCGTAAGCGAGAAGCTAAGTATGAACCTTTTGCAAATGCGATGGCAGGGGCAAAAAAATATGCTTTAGAAGGAGCAATCGTAACGCTTTATAGTGCAGAGGAAGAAGTAACGCTCGAAAACTATAAAACAAAAGCCCTGAAACGCATCGAAACCGTTAGTACAAACTCCAACGGAGAATATACGATTAAAGGACAAAATATCCAGCTTTTGGCAGAGGTGAAAAACCTCTATGCTATTGCCGAGTTCCAAGGAGCCGTATTCAGTCCAGCCTTGATGAAAGTTCAATTAGCAAGCAATGCCAGTGGAACTAAAACACTAGGAGAATTAACCGTATTGGCAAATAATATTCGTTTTTCACCTAAAGTGATGGAGGGCAATAAAGAATCGGCTTTGTCAACGGATAATATCGAAGAAGTTGCTCTCTATCGTCTTAAAACAAGCCTTGATAAAAATCCTTATCTTAAGCAAGAGGGAAATGTAGAAGGAGAAAAACCAACCCTTTTGTTCAATAACGACACCTATGTTAAGGTTGCAGATTTCGGTAAAACCAGTACAGTTGCTCAGTTATTTTACAATAAACCGTATAATGACAAATTTGTATTTCGAGTAAAACAGAAGAATCGTAAAGCGGTTGTATTTCCTGTAAATGACATCGAAGATATCAAAGAAGGAAACTATGCTCATATCACTGATTACTTTAATTATACCGCTCCTAATCATCTGATTAGCGGTTATGTAGAAGTAAAAGGCGAAAAAACAGAACGCCTTGCTAATGTTTCCGTACGAGTATTTGGGCAGTCGGTACGAACAAACGGTAACGGTTATTTTGAAATCGATATCCCACAAAACACAGCTAAAAATACCAAAATAGTACTCAGTGCTGTAGATCCACTCAATACTAATAATATTGTGTCGGAGACCCTTGTCTATCAATTAAAAGATGAGGTAAAAACATTGGTCATCAACCGTAATGCCTATTATGTAGAAGGGCGTGTAGAAGGGCGAAACGCTGCAAGAATATCAGGAGCATTCGTCAGCCTGAGGGGACAGTCTGTTAAAACTGATGGAGATGGGTATTTCCGCTTTGTCTGTTTTGGAGATACAATGAAAGATTCGGTAAAAATTTCATTCGATGGGTACGAGGATGCTTATGTAACTGTTAAAAAGTTTAAGAAAACAGATTTAAATGGAATAACTACCGAAAAACAGAGACAAGACTTTATATTAACTCTTAAAGCCGTACAAAGGCCAGATGAGCGTTTCTTTGAAGAGAATTTCGGGAGTACTCAAGCTAAATTAAAAGCCTTATATCAGGTAGATTCTGTGGTTCTGAATCATGAAACTACTTATAGAATCATAGCCTATGTTAATAAACTGACTAAATCAGGGCTGAGAAGTGCGGCGGATTCAGTAGAAATAGTGGAAACGGTTCTGAAGATTGATGATAACGAACAAGCCATAACCAGAGGACAGTTCTCTAAAAATGAAAAGCTAGGAATGAGCTTTTCAATGGATTTTGTAGGCTCTGCCAACGGAGCTAAGAAAGAGAAAGTGGATAAAGGCTCTTGGACAGGTGGCTATGTAGGGAAAAGCTTTAATAAAGAGTTGGTGGTGAAGGTAATGAATAAGCGACTCGTCGCAAATGATACTATTTATACACCAAAATATGTAGAAGAAGAAATAAAATTGTCATTACCCAAAAAGTATAGTAAAAAAGATACCGTTGTACTTAAAGTTAGATTAAGACCTGCGGATTATTTCTATGGGACTGTCTATGACAGTACGACTTATATCAAAGGGGTACATTCAGAAAATGATAAATCTGTACGTAGACCAGGAGATCCATTCAAACGAATCGATAGCGTAGAAGTAGATGTTAGTGGAGCAAAAGCCACCACTAACAAAGACGGATATTTCAGCCTATTAGTACCTAAAGGAGAAGAATTTGAGTTAGAAATTAGTAAATCTGGCTTTGCTACGTCTAAATACACCATGACTGCCATACAAGCTCAGCAGCATAATACGCCTCTTAAAGCGAGAAAAGACCTGTATATGTTACAACAGGAAAAAGGAATTCCTACTTTTAAGACGTTAATGGGCTTTTCGATTAAAGTGGAAAAGGCTACTAAATATACCGATAAATCGTATTTGATTTCTGGGGTATTACATCTTAATAAAGGCAAACTAGGAAAAGGTGGTGATGGTAAAGCTGTATTGAAGAATATCTTCTCGGCAGGAGAAACTACAGAACTAAACTTTAAAAATATCATTGTTAAACAGGATACCAATAAGTCGAATGCTTTAACCGTGATGAATTCGGTAAACTTTGTTGAAACCGAAGCGAAAATTAAACTTTTTAGCTTCGCACCAATTACGCTACAAGGAAACCCCATAGGAGAACCTTACATACGTTTACAACACTTGGATGTCAAAGCAGCAACGTCTAGTACGGGAAAGATTGGGGCATCTGAAATGGAATTTACCCAACGAGAAATGGTTGGTGTTAATTTCGGTAAAATGGAATTAAAGGTTAAAGACCCAGATAAAGATAAAAAATTTGGGAAGTTTAACGATAAAATATCAGATAAGAAGGCTTTGCAGTTAGAATCGCAACGGAAAGAAGAAGCGGCTCTTATTTTGCAAATGAAAATTCAGACTCAAAAAAATGCCGTTGAAACTGCTCAAGGTGATGCCAAAAAAATAGAAGAAAAGGCATTAACTAATTTGGAAGGAAAAAAATATACGGAAGCACCTGAGAAAGAACCATTATTGCTTGCTTTTGCTCCTGTAAATTTGGATGAATTGGCGGATACAAAAGAGTATATGATTGAGTTTCCGCAGACAGCAACGAAGGGTGATAGTAAAAGTTGGACGGCTAAAAAAGACACAACCGAAAAGAATGACAAGTATAAGGACTATATGTTTTTTGCGGTAGGTAATGCCTCTGTACTTGGCAAAGGGTTGCGTATTGGGGTTGACCCAACTACAACAGTCTTGAAAAAGTCTGGAGTAGTGATGAAAGGAATCTTGAAATTCCCTGAAATCTGGATGTTTAAAAGTGGAGATACACCTCCTACGATTGAAAAACTGGAGATTGATAAGAAATTTGAGCTGAAATCAATATCAGTCGGAAAGTCAGATGAGAAGAAAAAGGAAATAGTTAGTTTCGGAATGGCAGATAAGTTTATGTGTTATCTGAATACGATTCAAATTTATAATAACTTCAAAGGTTATGGTATCGGAGGGACAATTAATACGGATAAAGAAAACTTTGTCAATATAAACTCACTAGGCTTATCGCTGATAAATGGGAGAGTATATCCGAATATTGATTTGAGTACACCCAAAGATGGGTTTAAAATCAGCAACTTACGTTTTAAGACGGTAGGGAAGAAAAGTATTTCTATTAAAGGAAATATCGATGATAAAAGCTATGAAATTGAAGGATCCTTACGTATTGAGTGGGATACCTTAGCAGCTAAAAACTCATCGACAGAAACTACCGATCGTTTTGGAAAGGCCTTAGATTCACTACAAATCGTAGCTAATAAGCAACTTCGAGAAAACGAGAAAACTATAGAGGCAGAAAATATAGCGTTTGAGAAGGTTCAAGCACAAATAGAGGAACGACAGCGAAAAAAGCGTGAAGAAGAACTTGCTATTCAGCAAGGAAATCTGGCAAGTGCCGAAAAAATAGAGCGACGTAAAAGGTTACAAATGTATGATACCGATGACCTCAAAAAGGAACTTGAGGTAAAGCGAATCGCCTTGGAGAAACTCAAAAGTCAGGTAGAGCGTGATCGAGAAAAAATAGCGAAAGAGGAAGCAGATAATATTGCAAAGAGAGAGCAAAAAATAGCGAAAGAAGCAGCAGATAAGATTGCAAAGATAGAGCAAAAGGTAGTTGATGCAAAGAACGATTCAGTTGCCAGAAAAGCCGTAGAAAATGGACAGCAGCGGGAAATTACTTCTAAAGACAAGTCGATTAGCTGGAGAGAACGAGTATTCCCTATTGAGGTTCAGTTGTTTAAATGGTCAACTTCTGGTAAGTTTTTAGTGTCTGCATCTCCGAGTCCTGATGCACTTAAATTTGGCCCAGTTGCCATTAAAATACGTCGAATTGTTTTTGCTAAAGGAAACAAGGGAGCACCTGTCAAGGAAAGTGAGATTCAAGATTTACTCAAAATGAGTGAAGATGAAATCGCAAAAATGAATTCGACAGCTAAGTTCAACAATGCCAATACGTATGTAGATAAGGAGGGAAAACGTATTGGAGCAACAAGTGAAGAAAACCAGAAGACCAAGGAAGGGGCATCGGTTGATAATTTAAGTGTGAAAGCCATTGAAGACAAAGTTTCAGCCGACAACCCTATCTCGTCGGCTTGGGCATTCGGTTTTGCCGGCGGAGTCGAAGTGGATACGAAAGGGGTGAATGTTGACTCTGATGCTTCGTTTTATGTAGGCGATTTCGAGAAAAAAGGAGTCGTCTTTAAAATGAATGAGTTTATGCTCAAGGTGGATGTACCTGCTCTTAGGGCTTATGCAAAAGTGAAAATAGCTACATCAGGCAAGAAAATTGGAGTAGAAGGGGAGGGTGAATTTGAAGGAGCAAAAATAAAGGCCGCTCTCGCTCTCAAATGGTATGAGTTGTACAATGAGAAAGGGAATAATATAGGTTCTGAGTTTGGAGGGGCTTTAAAAGTTTCCACTGGACCAACTGGGTTAATCATGGGGCCTCTCACATGGACTGCTCTTGGAGGTGGTTTTGACCGTAATTCAGCAGAACAGAAATTTAGTGTTTTCTTCTTGGGGGATGCTCGTAGTACTGGTGTACCCGAAAAGGTGAGTTACTATAAAAATATCCGAGTATCACTTGATTTTGACGGAAAAGAATGTGGAGAAACACCTGTTTTGAGGGGATCTATGCAACTTTGGTCGGGTATGTTGAGCGAAAAAGAGGAGAAGATTTGTGATGTAAAAGTGGATGTTGATTTTTGTCGTACTCGACTGGTCTGTAAAATTGACTGTGATCTTAAATTTTCTGATAAATTCGTCAAAGTGGATGCTCTTGCGTTTGTCTCTAAAGGAGGCTTTTTCCTAGGGGCAAAAGTACGCACGACCATGTTTGACATGAACTTGAATGGCTTATTAGCCTTAGGTATTTTGTGTGATACACAGCACGATTCGGCTCCTAAAGAATTGTCTCTTTATACCAAAGATTTGCCAAAGTATCTTTATCAAAGTGATAACAAAACGCTTTCTGCTTTGTACTTGGGGGTAGATGTATCTTATGAAAAGAAGGAAAATGGTAAACGAAGTGCTTTTGGGTTCAATGTGGTTACTTATTCGTATGAAGTTCTCTTAAAAGGCAAGTTAAATGCAGGTGTAAACTTCTCTAATGGTAACTTTATGGTACGATCTTTAGTGAAGATGGAGTCGGAAGGAAAAGCTAAGATACTAGGTTTCAATATGGGAGGAAAACTCGAATTAGGCTTAGACCTAGAAGGAGGACGAACCAACGAATTAGGCTGGAATTTCAGAGCTGCCGCAAATGGGAAGTTAGAAATTGGAGCAGGAGGATATGAGAAGGAAGCTTGTAATGATTTCAATGTTTCTGGTGTAAAATGGTGTACTAAATGTATTACCTGTTGTAATGGGACATCGTGGAGATGTTGGGTGAAAACCTCAATTCCGTATCCTTGTGGTACGCTTAACCGTTTTATTAAACTTTGTGTTGAAGGTGCTATGGGTGTTACCTATCAAGAAAAAGGAGTTGATAATGTCAGAGGATGGCGTGCTTACGTTGGAGGTTCCCTCTCAAATTCACCATCGGCTAATCCTAATAATAATAAGGAAGTTGAACAGACTAATTTAATTACTGCGGAATCTATGCTACGGAGAGGAGAATCTAGAAAATCGTTAAATGGTTTGTATCGATTAACACTCCAAGAAGATGGCGATGTTGTACTATACAAGGCAGCAAGCCCTATTTGGAAATCGAATACGAGAGGACAAGATATTGATGCTTTTAAAGTACAGGAAGATGGAAATTTGGTTGCTTATGCAACAGGAGGTATCCCTAAATGGTCTACAGGTACGCATGGTAAGGAAAATCACTCTACGGTGTTAGTAGTACAAGACGATGGCAACCTAGTGTTGTATCAAGATGGAGATAATGCTCGTTGGGCATCAGGAACGAGTAATGTGATTACTCAAGATGAACTAAACCAGTCCGCTCTTAAAGCAGAATATCAAGATTTAAGAGTTGATAGGGCAATTACCTCAGTTAACTATAAGTACAAATTGATTCTTCAAGGAGATGGTAATGTGGTATTATATAAAGGTTCATCATATCCAATTTGGTCAACATCAACAATGGGAAGAGGTGTTAATGTATTCAAACTACAAGGTGACGGTAACATTGTTGCTTACCGTGGAAACTGGAATCCAACGTGGTCTTCTGGTACAAATGGAAAAGCTGGATATGATGCTGTCTTACTATTGCAGCACGATGGAGATTTAGTATTGTACAAATCATTAGAGCGTTTTACTTCATCAGCGGGTATTACCTTATTTAGAGGTAAAGACCCTATTTGGTCAACTAACACATCTGGAAAGTAACGGCTAGGCCACTAGTACTCCCCTTCTAAGGTAAAACGTAGAAGGGGAATAAATTTCAAAAAAAACAAATTTATGAATATTCGTTTTATTATTTCATACGCATTTATATGTCTTCTTGTTTCTATTTCGACGATAGCACAAGACCAACAGGTCGTTACCGCTTTATCTTCTCCAAAAGGGGTTTATTTGATTTTAGATGCTCGTTTTTTAAGTACTAAAAACCTTGGAACAACCTTTGTTGTGAAGAGAAAGAAGCCTACAGAAGAAAGCTTTAAGACCATCGGACAAATGCAACTAGTAAAGTCTTATGATGACCTACAAAAAACGGTAGGTATTCAAGAGGTAAAAGAGTTTGATACGATGAAGGGCTTTACTACACCTGCTCAGACAATGGCGTACCTTAATAGTAAGCCTGCGTACAAGGAAGTAGAGCTTTTGGGAGAATTAAAAGTAGCTTTTAAGCAAGCCTTAGGTTTTGCTTTTTTGGATAATACGGCTCAAAAAAATGAACTCTACACGTATCGTATTACTGAAAAAACGGATGCAAAAACCGAGACCCAAGTGGAAGAAATAGGAATGTTTTATTATCCTCAAAATGCGTTATTGAAAGAGGTAAAACCTCAATTGACAACCATTACAGGGGCAGATTCTTCGGTTACTTTCGAATGGAAACTAAACTTTCCGGCTTTTAACGACAATGCTGCTGAACAAAGCCGAGTAGCGACCCAGCTTGAAGAGGTATTTACTCATATTTCTGATGTCGTTTCTCAAAAAGCAGATGAGGAGTCGTATAACAAAGTGAAGGTTATTTATATCAATAATCCTAAGGTCTTAATTAGTAATCCTGTGGATGATT
>JALRIJ010000629.1 GCA_023255485.1 Flectobacillus sp. | reverse complement strand
GCTTGGAAGACGTTGCCGGGGGCCACCACCAACTGGCGGGGCACCAAACGAATCTTCTTGCCGTTGTTGTCCACAGCCTGACGGATCTGGATCAACATCTGCTCAAGCGATGTCTGAGACAAGTTAGCGGCTGTAGACAGCAAGTTGCTGAATGTGCCGTTCACGATTGGGTGAGCAGTGCTGATCAAAGCTACGCCGTCGCCACCTGCTGTTGCACCGCCAGTGAAGGCGTTGTTCAACACGTTAGCAGACAATGTCTCTTTGGTCTCAATCAAAGACTGAGCCAAGTGACGTGCGTACACCTGACCGATACGGATGTGGTCACCGTCTTCAACCAAAACTTTGGTCAAAGCAAATGCCAAGCCGTACACAGAGTACACATAGCGTTTCAGGAACAGAACACCACCTTGTTGGTACGACACAGGAGTGCCGTCAGGCAACTGAGGTGCGGCGCCGAAACCGTACAGGACGGGTTCTTCGTGGTAGTTGCGGGGAATGCCTTCTTGTTCCGTGAAAACACGAGACCATTCATCGGCACGTTGGTCGTAGACACCGTCGAAACATTCATTCAAGATTGGTTCGACGATGCTACGAAAGTCGGTACTGCGCATTGGAGCGGCCATGGTTCATGTCCT
>JALRIJ010000628.1 GCA_023255485.1 Flectobacillus sp. | reverse complement strand
AAAGAAAGTTGATCAAATGCCAGCATGGCAAGGAAAGATCCGTCAAAAGGTTGCGGAGCAGAACCTTGATCCTGCGATTGGTGACGTTCTATGGAAAGTGGCTGAAGACTCAGCCAACTATTCATTCAACAAGTCGCACTCAATTTCTTATGCGATCTTAGCTGCGTGGACTGCCTATCTAAAATTCAAATATCCACATGAATTTTTCTTAGCTCTTTTGCAGCTATCAAAGTATGAGCCTGATTCCCATCAAGAAATCAACAAGATCTCTAAAGAGCTAGTGTTTTTTGATATCAAACTTTTGCCTCCTGATCTAGCAAAGTCTGCTCTTGATTTCAAGATCGAAGATGGAAATATCAGATTTGGACTAAACTCTATTAAAGGCGTTTCAGAAAAAACTCTGCAATCGCTTCAGAATTTTAGAGAAACAAATACCCCTACAAAATTCGATATTTTTATTGCCGCTAAACAAGCTGGCATCAACATTGGATTATTATCTTCTTTGATACAAGCTGGCACTCTCAGTTCTTACACTCATAGAAGATCTCGGCTAGTTCTTGAAGCTCAAACTTTTAATATTCTAACCGATAAAGAAAAGAAGTTCGCTTGCAGTGTTGGACCAAAATATGATTACGATAT
>JALRIJ010000627.1 GCA_023255485.1 Flectobacillus sp. | reverse complement strand
CGCCGAAGCGTCGTGAAATCGGTCATGGCCGTTTGGCTAAGCGTTCGCTGGTGCCATTGCTGCCAGAAGCTGCTGACTTCCAGTACACCATCCGTCTTGTCTCCGAGATCACTGAGTCAAATGGCTCATCTTCGATGGCATCGGTCTGCGGCGGTTCGCTCGCTATGATGGACGCCGGCGTGCCCGTGAAGGATTTGGTCGCAGGTGTTGCGATGGGTCTGATTCTTGATGCAGGCAAATTTGCAGTTTTGACAGACATCCTCGGTGATGAAGATCACTTGGGCGATATGGACTTTAAAGTTGCCGGTACCGAAAAAGGTATCACTGCATTGCAGATGGACATCAAAATTCAGGGCATCACCAAAGAAATCATGCAGGTTGCGTTGGCACAAGCGCGCGACGGCCGGATGCACATCTTGTCGAAGATGCGTGAAGCCACACAGGGCGTGCGTACAGAGCTGTCCGAATTTGCGCCACGCATGCTGTCCATGAAGATCAATCCTGAAAAAATCCGCGACGTGATTGGTAAGGGTGGTGCAACCATCCGTGCCTTGACCGAAGAAACGGGTTGCCAGATTGATATTTCGGATGACGGTGCAATCGTGATTTCGAGTGCTGATCTCGATCGCGCACGCGAAGCAC
>JALRIJ010000626.1 GCA_023255485.1 Flectobacillus sp. | reverse complement strand
CCTTTAATTATGATGAGTCAGAACAGACAGGAGGAAAAAGATCGAGAGCGTTCTAAGAAAGATTACATGATTAATCTAAAATCGGAGTTGGAAATCAGGATTTTACATGAGAAACTAGATCACTTAATCATGCACCAACAACAAGAGCTTTTAGAAATTCAGAAGGTGCAAATTACGATGATGGAGGATATTTTGAAGCACGTACAAGGAAGCGAAAAAATGTAAACTTTAAATTTTAGATGTTGGATTTTGAATTCTGGATGTTAGTTTAATTCAACATCCAACATTCAAAATCCAACATTCAACATCATTTTCTACCAACCATCATCTGCTTTTGGCTTCACATTAGCCGATGATTTTTTAGGAGCTGGAGCTGCTTTAGGAGCAGGTTTGGCTACGGCAGTACTAGCACCAGAACCACGTACTTGTTCGTCTAAATCGGTACGACTAAATACACGGCTTACGATTTTCCAATCGTTCCCTACCTTCAACATACTCAATAAATCAATATATTTGAATTCTTTAAATTGAAGTTCTACCGTTGCCAATGCCGAAACACCTACATACGCATAAGACACTAATTTTGTAGTTGCTCCTTTACTCTGGATTCCACCAACAGGAGTAGTTGAGATAAACCTAGCAAC
>JALRIJ010000625.1 GCA_023255485.1 Flectobacillus sp. | reverse complement strand
ATTTATGCATTGATGTTGCCCCGTATTGCAAAGTTTTTCGGAAAGAAAAAAACACATGCCATCTCATTACTTGCAGGTGGTATTGGATTGTTGAGCATGTATTTTGCAGATAATAAATACGAATTATTATTAGCCATGGTTGGAGTTGGTTTTGCTTGGGCGTCAATTTTATCTATGCCTTATGCAATTCTTGCAGGAAAAATACCTTCAGGTAAAATGGGCGTTTACATGGGGATTTTTAATTTCTTTATCACCATTCCTCAAATTATAAATGGAATTGTTGGCGGACCAATTGTAAAATACTTTTACAACAATAATGCAATTTATGCAATTGTATTAGCAGGTGTATTTATGCTTTGCGCCTCGGTGTCTGTATTGTACGTCAATGACACAAGTTCAAGTAATTAATTTTTAATTTCTAAAATTATTAATTCTTTAGCGCCAAGTTTTAATTTATTGTTAAAACTACTTTGCTTTTGATGAATTACATCGTATGCTTTAAAGTTTGAATTGATTCTTTCTTTGAACCTGTTTAAATCAATGTTGGCTTCATTAGCATTGCTATTGTAAGAAACCATTACGGTATTGTTTTCAGTATATCTAAAATAAGTATACACTCCATCTTGCGGAACAAACTGCATGAATT
>JALRIJ010000624.1 GCA_023255485.1 Flectobacillus sp. | reverse complement strand
AATGCCATTGTTCCAGCACATACGGTAGCCATAGAAGATGAACCATTCGATTCTAATACTTCAGAAACCACACGGATAGTGTAAGGACAATCTGCAGGAATCATATTTTTTAAAGCACGTTGTGCTAAGTTTCCGTGTCCAACTTCTCTTCTTGAAGTTCCTCTTAAAGGTTTAGCTTCACCAGTTGAGAATGGAGGGAAGTTGTAGTGTAAATAGAATTTTTCTTCTCCTTGTTCAGATGGAGAGTCTATTTGGTTAGCTTCTCTTGAAGTTCCTAGAGTAACAGTAGCTAAAGCCTGAGTTTCTCCACGTGTAAATAAAGAAGAACCGTGAACTGATGGTAAGTAATCTGTTTCACACCAGATTGGTCTGATTTCTGTTGTTTTTCTACCGTCTAAACGAAGTCCTTTTTCAAGGATTACGTTACGAACCGCTTCTTTATTAGTTTTGTAGAAATATTTACCAACTAATCCTGCTAAGTCAGCATTTTCAGCATATTCTTCTTCTGTAAACAAAGCTTTTGCTTCTTCTTTTACAGCAGCAAATTTTTCTCCTCTTTCACTTTTTCCTGAAGCTTCCTGAGCAATTGCATAACATTTGTCATAAGCGGCAGCTTTTACTTTTGCGTAAACTGCTTCGTCTTCTA
>JALRIJ010000623.1 GCA_023255485.1 Flectobacillus sp. | reverse complement strand
CTCCAAGAGTAACCATCGCTTCCATTTTCTTTTGAGTCATAGAAATATCCATTGCCTCATTGTCAAACAACCATTTATATCCTGGCATAATTGAACCTGCAGAAATACTTTGTGGATTCCAAAAGTGATTGAAATGCCAGTTGTCATTATACTTCCCACCTACTCGCAATAAATCAGGTCCAGTACGTTTTGATCCCCAAAGGAATGGATGATCGTACACAAATTCTCCTGCTTTAGATTGTGGTCCATAACGTTCTACTTCACTACGGAAAGGTCTTACTGATTGTGAATGACATCCCACACATCCTTCACGAATGTATAAATCACGTCCTTCTAACTCCAAAGGTGTATACGGTTTAACACTTGCTATTGTTGGAATATTCGATTTTACCATAATCGTTGGTACAATTTGAATAATCCCTCCAATTAAAATAGCTACTGTTGCTAAAATGGTCAACTGTATTGGTTTTCTTTCCAACCAAGGGTGGAATTTCTCTCCTTTTAATCTTCCACTGCTGATTTGTTGTAATTCAGGAGCTTCGGCTAATTCATCTTCGATAGATTGACCAGCTCTTACTGTTTGAATAATGTTATATACTAAAACTAACATTCCTGATAGATACATCGTTCCTCCAACAGCTCTCATAA
>JALRIJ010000622.1 GCA_023255485.1 Flectobacillus sp. | reverse complement strand
GAAAATCCTTTTCGTTGACCAGAAATAATTTCGTTTGAAAAGTTTTTGATTTTATTTTTTACCGAATAAATTTCAGGCATTACGTTAACTCCATCTACTTTAACAGAAGCGTTTTCTTTAGCACGCAAAGCAGTATGTAAAACAGCTCTATTTTCAGTTTGATTGATGATATCGCCTTCAAAATATTTTGTAATGGCGTCTTTTAATTGCGCTTCATTAGCGAGTTCCTGTAATAAAGAAATGGTTTCTTCCGAAATAATATTTTTAGAATAATCTACTAAAAAATCTTGCCATTCAATGTGCATTTTTTCGGCTCTAGCGGGTTCATTTGCAAATAAATGTTGCATTTGAACATTTTTCATGGTTTCAAAATGCGCTTGTAATTTTTCCCAAGCATTAGTTCGTGTTGGATTGATCGATTGAAGTGCCATTATTCCTTAAATTTTAGTGCGGTTATACTGTCTAACTCTTTTTTTAGGGGCGCAATATAGCTTAAATATTTTTGTTTATCTGCTTTACCCATGGGCTCGGTATTGGGTAATTTTAATCGCAATGGATCCACTTGAACACCATTTTTCCAAAATCGATAACACACATGAGGCCCGGTAGCTAATCCGGTGCTTCCTACTTTTCCTATAGTTTGACCTTG
>JALRIJ010000621.1 GCA_023255485.1 Flectobacillus sp. | reverse complement strand
TGCTTGTCTTTGTGATTGCGCCGCGCGTATTCCTCAATAAACGCGGTCACGGCATCTCTATCATTCGCCGCAATCCAGTGCAGCGCCGCGCGGTGATCCTCAATCTGGTAGCGCGTCACCGTTCGCATACCTTTGACCGTATCATGTTTCGCAGCCGTGGCGGCTTGCTGTAGCGCCTCTGCCTCGGCCTGTGCTGCCGCAGCTTGCCGTTGCGCTTCGATGTTGCTAGCGTCAGCCAATCGCGCGGCTTCCTGCGCCTTTCGCGTTGCTTCCCATGCTTCGGTCTCGGCTTTCTTGCGCGCAGCTTCCTTTTCAGCAGCCAGCTTGCGTTTGAACCCATCAACAGCCGTTACAAGCCCCTTAACGATCCGGTCCAGATCATCCAGCGTCGGCTTGTATCGCGCCTTTGCCGCTTTCCACTGGTCATAGATCGGCTTGGCTTCACTTTCCTCGGCGGCTTCGACCGCCTTGCGCGCCGCCTTGATTTCCTTTGTCAGAGCGTCAACAGCTTTCATCTGCCCTTCGGTTTCAACGGGCTTACCATCCAGCCAGCCTTCGGCCTCGGTGATAGTGTCGCCAAACGCGGCCAGAGCCTCGTCAATCGGGTCAGGAGGGTTGTTGTGGAGATTGGAAACTTGCATGTTTTGCACCTC
>JALRIJ010000620.1 GCA_023255485.1 Flectobacillus sp. | reverse complement strand
AACGCCAACCGCTCCAACGATTTCAGTAGCTTCTGGAAGTAGCTTGAGTATCTGTTCAGGAAGTTCAACGACTTTGACAGCGAGTGCTTGTACTATCGGTAGTATATTATGGTCAACAGGAGCAACCACATCAAGCATTACGGTAATCCCAACAGCGAATACAACTTATAGTGCTACGTGTGTGGCATCTTCATGTTCAAGTATAGCATCCAATAATTTGACGGTAACCGTAACGACCAATGTGACTAACGGAGGAACCATCGCAGGAAATCAAACAAACTGTGGAGCCTTTGATCCTGTGGCATTTACGAATGTTACCCTACCAAGCGGAGGAAATGGAACGGTTGAGTATGTATGGATGAAAAGTACAACAGCCTCTACTTATACCGCAGCGACGCTTGGCGAATGGTCATTAATCATCGGTTCAACAGGAGCGACGTATGACGCACCAACCGTTTCTACAACAACTTATTACATTCGTTGTTCAAGAACAGCAGGTTGTTCCGATTATGTAGGAGAATCAAATATTGTATCAGTAATCATAAATCCAACACAATCTGTTACAGCAACAGGAACTACTAAGTGTTTAGGAGAAACAATTCAATTGTCAGCTAATAGCACAACATCAAGTACATATAGCTGGTCAGGACCAGGGAC
>JALRIJ010000061.1 GCA_023255485.1 Flectobacillus sp. | reverse complement strand
GTGAGGTTATTGGCTACCTGTTCAAGAGGCATGACTAGATATTAGCCTCGAAGGGCACGAAGAATGGCCGCCCGCGCCCCGTCCGTCAGGTCGGAGCGGCTGAGCAGCCACGCGGACAAGGCTTCCCGCTCGGCCTGTTTGGCCTGCTCCTCGGCTTCCTTCGCGGCACGCTCCGCTTCGGCACGCGCTGCGTCATGCACCCGTTGGGCCTGCTCCTCGGCGGTGAGGGGCCGGACGGTCTCAATGCCGGTGGTGCAGTCGAGTTCGATGGAAGTGTCCAAGGCGTGGTTGTCCATGCCATGATAAATAAATCACCTCTGCGTCTGGCAGCCGCCACATCGTCAAATAAGAAAGCCGATTTGCCTGTATGTTTTACTTTAAACTGCACGGTCATAGACGTGTCTTTTACTTCACGATAACAACCTGGTTGGTTCAACTCGTGAGAAGATAAGCCCGTTCCAGCTGCAGGAGAATACGGTTGAATCGTATAGCCTTTATACAGTAAATCTTTTTGATAAAGTTTCTGTAATAAATTCCAAACGGATTCAATATAGTTATTTTCGTAGGTGATATAAGGGTCTTCTAAGTCCACCCAGTAGCCCATTTTTTCGGTTAATTCATTCCACTGATCGGTGAATTTCATAACCGTCTCACGACACTTCTTGTTGTATTCTTCAACGGTAATTTTCTTACCAATATCTTCTTTGGTAATGCCTAATTCTTTTTCTACTTGAAGCTCTACAGGTAGGCCGTGTGTGTCCCAGCCTCCTTTACGCTTTACCTGTTTCCCTTTAAGGGTTTGGTAACGACAGAAAATATCTTTGATAGTACGAGCCATCACGTGGTGGATACCGGGCGTACCATTTGCCGAAGGAGGCCCTTCGTAAAAGGTAAAACTAGGGTGTCCTTCACGAGTTTCGATTGATTTCTCGAAAACATTATTTTCTTGCCAATATTTCAGGATTTCATCCGCAACCTGACCGTAATCTAGGTTTTTATATTCTTTAAAATTCATATCGAAGCCCCCATCCCATTGGGGGAGTTAATGACGTATCGCTCCCCTTGGGTTACAGGGAGTTCTACAAAATTACAATAAATGAATCGGTTTTGGAAGAAAGCAGAAAAAAATGAAAGCGTATTCCAACCTTCTGTTTGCATCCTGTATCTTTAGAACAAAAACATCTTAACGAAAATTCAACCATGAAAACCTCATTTATTGGTATCCTATTGGCGATTACCGCACTAGCAGGTGCTTGTACCTCTGTGGACGTGAATCCAGAGTCGAAGGCGGTGGCTGCCTCTGCCACTTTCTTGATTGGCAAATGGGCTCCTACGTATATCGTGCAAAATTCGGGAGAAACGAAGTGGACTCCTATTCAAACTTTTGCGGCTTTGCCTACTTATGAATTTACAAGCGAAGGAAAATTTCTTATAAATGGAAAGCCTACAGAAGACTGTTGTCCACGTATTGGGAAGTCGTTTACGGCTAAAGATGGACAAATCACATTTTCCGACTTCAATAGCTGTCCTAATGTGATGTGTATCGCATTGGCGTATGAACCTTGGAAGTTTGAGCAAGGAACAGGCGATACCTTGATTTTGCAAGAAACAACAAGCCGTGCAAAATACGTTCGTATGAAGTAAAATAACGAAGAGGTGGTGTAAAAAGTCTGAAGCTTAATTTTGGTAGAAAATGCTTTACACGTTAAGCATTACATTTTTTACACCCCTCCTTTCTTTTGTTTCGTATCTTTGTCTTATGGAAAAAGCACTAGTACGAACTCTGTATCTACAGCAAAGACGAGCCATGTCGTCGGAGGCAATCGCTCAGCAAAGCCTGCTGATAAAACAACGTTTTTTTGAGTCGATAGACTTAACAAGCGTTCGTTTTCTACATATTTTTTTACCTATCCTGAAACAAAAAGAAATCAACACGTGGTTGATTTTGGAAGAAGTAATCCTACGTTATCCAACTATTCAAGTAGTGGTTTCTCGGAGTGTACCAGAGACCTACGAAATGACTCATTATTTATATGAATCGGAACAACTAACACTGAATAAGTGGGGAATTCCTGAACCTATTGAAAACCCTGCTACACGAGTAGCAGAAAAGGCAGTAGACCTAGTCCTTGTTCCTCTGCTGGTGGCAGATGCCGCAGGGAATCGGGTGGGCTATGGCAAAGGATTTTACGATCGTTTTTTGCAAAAATGCCGCCCAGACGTAGTAAAAGTCGGCTTGAGTTTATTCCCTCCTATTGCTCAAATAGACGATGTCAATTCCTTTGATATTCCGCTTTCCGTATTGCTTACGCCTGATATGACCTATAATTATTTAGGACGATGAAAAAGCGTGTTTCTGGTAGCAAGAATATAGTACAAATGGATTATTTTTTTTTGCTATAGTAATAAACACGGAAAAAATCTTTTCTCTTCCAAGATTATAGCGTAATTTTGCGGACTTTTTATGTATTTGCAAGAGCGTGAAAATCAATAATTTATTTTTCAATACGTTTTGTTTTATTCTTGAAAAAGCCAAATCAAATGAAGATAGCCAGCGTTTCGCTTAAACGAATAGTATTAGTGGCAATGTTCTTGGGAATTCGGTCGTTGTTTGCTCAGTCAATCAATACCAAATTACAAGTCATTCAGGTTGAATCTAAGTTATTTGGTACAAGGTATATCTACGAACATCAGACAATTGATAACCCGCTTGCTTTACAAATACCTTTGCTTCAACTAAAAGACCCTGAAGTAAGTCGAGCGTTTTTGCGGTTTAAACAGCAACGAAAAGTAGTACAGACAATCGGTTTTTGCTCTACTTTATTTTCACTATATGCCATTCTCAACAGAGATAAAGTTAGTAATGGCACTTATTGGACAGTAGTAGGAACAACAGCTGTAGTTTCGGGATATTTGAATATCAAGTCAAATATTCACCTGTACAAATCCGTCGAACGTTACAATAACCTTGTAGGAAGTAACCAAGTCGGCATCAAATTAGAGCAATATCCCTTCGGCAAAGAAACGCTTGTGGGATTAGCCTTCAAACACGAATTTTAAATTTTTATTAATAATTAATTACGTAAAACAATGAAAGTAGCAGTAGTCGGAGCCACAGGTTTGGTCGGTGGCGAAATATTGAAGGTTTTAGCGGAACGCAACTTCCCTGTAACAGAACTTATTCCAGTAGCCTCAGCACGTTCTGTGGGTAAACAGGTAGAGTTTAAGGGTAAGCAATATACCGTTGTAGGCTTCGAAGATGCTATCAAGATGAAACCAGCCGTTGCTATTTTCTCAGCGGGAGGTACAACATCCTTAGAAACAGCTCCTTTATTTGCAGCAGCAGGTATTACCGTAGTAGATAACTCATCTGCATGGCGTATGGATCCTACTAAAAAATTAGTAGTACCAGAAATCAATGCTCAGACATTGACAAAAGAAGATAAAATTATTGCAAACCCGAACTGCTCAACTATTCAAATGGTTGTAGTAATGAATCCTTTGCATAAAAAATATAAAATCAAGCGTGTGGTTGTTTCTACGTACCAATCAGTAACAGGTACAGGAAAAGCTGCGGTTGACCAAATGTTTGCTGAACGTGAAGGTCGTACAGATGTACCAGCGGTATATCCATACAGAATTGACATGAACGTTTTACCACATATTGACTCGTTTTTACCTAACGGTTACACCAAAGAAGAAATGAAAATGGTGAACGAAACGAAGAAAATCATGATGGATGATTCTATCGCAGTGACAGCTACTACCGTTCGTATTCCAACAGTAGGTGGACACTCAGAATCGGTAAATATCGAGTTTGAAAACGACTTTGATTTACAAGAAGTAATTGATATTTTATCTCAAGAAGAAGGCGTAATAGTACAAAATGATTCGGCTAATCTTGAGTATCCAATGCCATTGACAGCACACGGAAAAGACGAAGTATTTGTTGGTCGTATCCGTCGTGACGAAAGTCAAGCTAACACATTGAATTTGTGGATTGTTGCAGATAACCTACGTAAGGGAGCTGCCACAAACGCAGTTCAAATCGCTGAATATTTAGCGAAAAACGAACTATTGTAGTGTAAATAGGTTTGAGAGGTGTAAAAGACAGAAAATCTGTGCTTTGCATAAAAGCCGAGACCCTGAGGTCTCGGTTTTTTTTTGGTCAAAGGCACTGAAAATAGACATTATGTTATTTTACCGAATCAATTCAATGAGTATAAATACTTTATTTTTTCAAATATGAGAATAATCATATTTGAAATGTTAGATAGCTGTATAACTTTGCAACAAGATGATTGTCTCGAAAAGATTATCCCCTAGTTAAGATATTATTAAGAAAAGAGTCTGTTTGTAAAATATTTTATTTTTTCTTGAAATATTTCAATTGTATTGTAAACCACCGTATATTTGTGAAATTTTTGAGATAGCCACACCTCATTTTGATTATACAGTATATACGTAAAACAAAACTTACTTAAAGTTATGAACACAGAAGTAGAAGAAAAAACCCGATACTCAGAAGAAGAACTTAAAGAATTTGAAGCTATAATAACCGCCAAGTTAGAAGAAACTCGTGGAGAATTAAATTACATTCGTGAAGCACTTCACAAACGTAATGACCCAGGAACAGATACCACTGCTGGGAATTCGAAACCAATGGAAGATGGAGCTGATACTTCAGAGAAAGAAAGCCAGAGCCAATTGGCATCTCGCTTACAAAAGTTTGCCACACAGTTGGAAAATGCACTTATTCGTATCAAAAATGGAACGTATGGTGTATGTATTGACACGGGCAAACTGATTCCGAAAGAACGTTTGAGAGCTGTACCACACACGCAACAAACAATTGAAGCAAAGTTAATGAAGCAACAACGTTAGTTAAACTGGGGACGAGATTGTTTCTCAAATAACTAATGCGAAGATAAAAAACACTACTTCGAAACAATAATGAACTATGACGAAAAAGCGGGTAACCGCTTTTTTTGTTTTAAATTCGTGCTTATGAAACTAGTAGAGCCTAACGGATTGATAGATAATCTCTATAAATACGTAAATACGAATATTGAATTAGCCAAATTAGAGGTACAAGAACGTATTGAAGAAGGAATTAAACGAGTGATGATTATGGGATTAATGGCCATTATCGCTCTGTTATTTTTACTCTTCTTCTTTATCACACTTGCTTTACTGCTTAATTATTGGCTTGATAGCTCTTTCATGGGCTTTCTGATAGTAACTGTTCTATTAGCTTTTTTGCTAGGAGGAGCTTTTTTTGTCATCCAACGAAAAGAAGACAAGGCTAACGAACCTGAGCAAGAACTGAGCATAGACAAAGATTAAATGTGCTTTTTGACCTATCGAAGGCTATTATTTTATAATTTTGCTGATAAATCATCCCGCATCTTTTGTGGTTGAATAAATAACAAAACTATGTTTCCAGTAAAAAATAAAACTTCGATTTCCGAGCGAAAAAAGGCATTGAGAGCTGAAGCTGACTTCTATAAAACAACCATCGACGGACAAGTTATGCAGCTAAAAAGCGATGCTGTCGCAGTAAGTACCAAGGCTCTTTTTATTGCAGCTACCTTATTAGGAACGTACTTATTGTTTAATTTTATCGTATCAGACGATGAAAAAGAGCAAGAGGCTAAAATCGTATTAGAAAATACCAATGTACCGATGGTTATTAAACCTTCGGAAGAAAATAGTTCTTGGCTAGTCAAATCAATAAAAGGTTATATGCTCTCTTTTTTGATGGGAATTGCTCGAAATAAAATAATGGCAGCAATCGCCATGCTGAAAGATTCAAATGCAAAATAACTTATTAAATAGCTTTGGGAACATTAAGGCAAAAAACAAAAAGGCATTTGCCGTATTGCTTGACCCCGATGGACTATCTGAGGAACGCTTGAGTGAATTGTTGACCATGAGTACCCAAAGTAAAGTTGATTATTTCTTTGTCGGTGGAAGCTTAATTACGCATTATGTAGTCGAACAGTCGATACGGATGATTAAAGAACAGTCGAACGTCCCTGTGATTCTTTTCCCTGGTAATAGTTTGCATATTAGCCCTTTAGCAGATGGTATTCTATTTTTATCCTTAATTTCGGGACGCAACCCTGAATTCTTAATCGGTCAGCAAGTGGTGGCTGCTCCCTTATTAAAGGCAAGTGGTTTAGAGGTAATGCCAACGGGTTATCTACTAGTGGATGGGGGTCGCCCGACGACGGTTTCGTATATTTCTAATACTAACCCCATTCCGCATAATAAACCAGCGATTGCTGCATGTACCGCTATGGCTGGTGAAATGTTGGGGCTCAAACTGATGTACCTAGATGCAGGTAGCGGGGCGGAAAATGTGGTTTCTTCCGAAATGGTTAGTGCTGTTCGGAAAGCCGTTGATACCCCTCTTATTGTGGGAGGAGGAATTAACTCGGTTGAGAAAGCTCAACATCTTTTAGAGGCAGGGGCTGATGTCATTGTAGTTGGGAATGGTATTGAAAAAGATATAAGTCTATTGGCTGAAATTGCAAAAACAGTAGAAGCCTTTAATATAAACTAAGTGAACTAGTTGCATGTATCATACCCCAAAAATTGCTATTGGTGCAGTTTTTGGGGTATTCTCTTTTGAAGAATAAAGGAAAATACCTGAAAATGGGAAGGCTTATGTACTTGCTATATCCTAAAAAAATCCTTAAATTCACTCGACTTTATTACAAAGATTACTTGTTGAAGGCTATATTAAGTAGATTTAACACATTGACAACGAAATAGTTATCTTACACATAAATTCATCTTTTAATTTTAAAACAAATCATTTAATAAAATGGCTGGAGTAAACAAAGTTATTTTACTAGGCAATTTAGGTTCTGACCCTGAAATTAGATCATTACCTAGTGGATCTAAGGTAGCATCTTTTAGTATTGCTACATCTGAAGCTTATAACAACAAAGACGGTCAACGAGTTGAACAAACAGAATGGCATAGAATTGAGTTATGGGACGGCTTAGCCAACATTGCAGAACAGTATCTGAAGAAAGGCAGAACGGTTTATGTAGAGGGCAAAATCAGAACAGAAGAATATACAGATAAAGATGGTATTGCTCGCAAAACCACCAAAATTAGAGGTACTTCCATGACCCTTGTAGGCGGAAATCCTGAAAACTCAGGTGCGTCACAGTCGCAAGGTGCTTATGCTGCTCCTGCTCCACAACCAAGCAGACCAGCTCCGGCTCCTGCCCCAGCTCCTGTACCAGATTTTCAAGCGGGAGAAGAAGACGATTTACCTTTTTAACCCTTTTTATTCGGGCTTCTGTGATTGCTTACTGATCACAGAAGCCTTATCTTAAACTTAATAAACAAACAATTGGAAACTCGATTATCTGACGAATCTTACCCGATTAGGGTGTTTTTAGCTCAAGTTGAAAACACCTCATCATACAGTATTTATGGAATCAATACCTTGATTCTACTTGGCCTTCTCTTTCTCTCTGCCTTATTAGCGGGCTCGGAAGTTGCCTTTTTCTCACTTACCGCTGATGAAAGAGCTGCTTGCCGTGATAGCGATAGTAGTAGTGAACGACTGATTGCCAAGTTGTTAGATAAACCTCAACAACTGTTAGCTACTTTGTTGATATTCATTAACTTAGTGAATATTACTTTCGTAACAATTTCCACATTTATTACGGAACAAGTCTTGGGAGAGGCTGAAAAAGAGTCGCTAGTAGCTACGCTAATCTTACTTGTTGGTGTAACCTTTGTGATTACTTTTTTTGGTGAACTGATTCCTAAAGTATGGGCTCAACAAAATAACCTTCGCTTTGCAAAAATAACGGCACCCATTATCGACGTGGCTACGGTTATTTTTCAACCGCTCTCTTCACTCCTATTAGGCATTAGTAACATTATTGAAAAACGAGTAGAACGTAAAGGATATACGATTACGGCTGATGAGCTAAATCATGCCTTGGAAATTACTACTGGAGAGGGAACCTCTGAGCAAGAAAAAGATATCCTCAAAGGAATCGTCAATTTTGGAAGTACCTCCGCTAGAAGTGTCATGAGGTCTAGAAGAGATTTAACGGCTTTTGATATTGAACTCGACTTTCATGAGTTGATGGATAAAATCAATAAATCGGGTTATTCGAGAGTACCTGTTTATAAAGAAACAATAGATAAAATAGAAGGTATCTTATATATTAAAGATTTATTACCTCATATTGATAAAGATGAACACTTTGTCTGGCAAAACCTGATTCATCAAGCCTTCTTTATTCCTGAAAGCAAGAAAATTGATGACTTGCTGTATGATTTTCAGGAAAAAAGAGTACACATGGCTGTGGTCGTGAATGAATATGGGGAAACCGAAGGAATTGTAACCATGGAAGATATTATCGAAGAGATTGTCGGTGATATTAACGATGAATACGATGAGGAAGACCTCGGTTATGTAAAACTTCCTGATGGCTCCTATGAATTTGAAGGAAAAATTTCGTTGAATGACTTGTGTAGAGCATTAGGAATTGATAATGACACATTTGATAAAGTTAGAGGAGAAAGCGAGTCATTGGCAGGATTATTAATTGAATTATTCACTCGATTACCTCATGCTGGCGAAGAAGTCATACAGGATAAATATATTTTTAAAATAGCCTCTGTCGATACTCGGAGAATTAAGAAAGTCAAAGTGACAATCAAATCGGAAGAGGTTGACATTCCCGAAAAGGAAACAGATAAAAAATAAGCTTTTTAATAAACGTAAGAATTACCTCAATTCTTACGTTTATTAGTTTTACAGCAAACGGAAAACTAATGAATATTTTAAACCATGCTAAAGGGTTTTTGTTTCTCTCAATGTTAATAGTAGCTTGTGAGAAAACACCTACAATAATAACACCTAATGATAATTTTGATGGAGCGGTTGATAAAGGCCTACTTGAAAATCCTGAAATTGATGAAGCATCTGGACTTGCACCAAGTTTAAGCAATGAAGGGGTGCTTTGGACACATAATGACAGCGGCGATAAAAATAGAATTTTCTCAATTGATACCGTAGGGAAAGGGAAACGGGAGTTTTATTTAGAAGGGGCAGAGAATCGTGATTGGGAAGATATGGCGATAACTTCTTTTGAGGATGGCCCGTATTTGTACGTAGCTGATTTTGGTGATAACATTGCTCAATATAGCGATTGTGCTATTTATCGTTTGCCAGAACCTAGCATTAATAGTACAACACCTTTAAGTAATACGGTGAAAAAGGTACAAAAAATAAGCTATCGCTATCCTGATGGAGCAAGAGATGCCGAGTGCCTATTGATTGATCATAAAACAAAGGATATTTATATTTTAACAAAACGAGAAGCTAAACAACGTCTCTATCGTTTGGCATACCCACAGTCATATACTCAGATGATGACGGCAGAGTTTGTAGAAGAAGTTTCTTTTTCAACGGCGATAAATGCCTTGTTTTATATTACTGCGGGAGATGTTTCGCAGGATAATCAGGAATTATTGGTGAGAAATTATGGTACTATTTACCACTGGAGAAGAGCCGCTAATGAGACCATTCCAATGATGTTAGCTCGTCCTGCTTTGGTACTTCCTTATAACTATAACTCGGCTAAAGAGCCACAAGGAGAAGGAATTTGCTTTGCTAAAAATGGCTCAGGATATTATACCATTGGCGAAACAAGTGATGCGTTAGTTCCTGTGCATTTGTATTGGTATGCTAGGCAGAAGTAAAAAATTGACTTTGTATCCAATAACAACTTCTCAAAAATTCTTTGGTATTGAGTCTCTCTTTGAAATATGCGACTTGTTTAGTGAATACGGTAGTCTGCCTTCAAAAGGCTGACTACCGTCAATATCCTAGAAGTTATGTTTGGTAACTTGTAAATTTCATTTGGTACAAAATACGGGAGCTTCTCTACACGGGTGAATGAATTCACCCGCTAAGTGGAATAAATGATTTGGAGCTAGTTATATATTTCTCTGTGTGTATTGCTTTAGGTAAGGATAACTTAAAACGTTGAATCCTACACTGTTTACTCTCCCTTACTATTTCTCCAAAATTCTCAATTTGGCAAAACTCAATAAGAGCACCTTCTCGCCTACTCCGCCTTCAAATATAATTTTAGCTTTACGGTCACTTCCATTTACTTCTACCTCTTTCACTGCACCAAAGCCAAATTTTAAATGCTCTACTCGGTCGCCAGCAACTAATACAGACGTGTCACTTGGCTTAAAATCGCCAGATGGTGTATGATTTGTCGCAGCGGGTTTACTAGAAACCACCATCTTTTTATCTACAGGCGTTAAATTACTTGCAGGTGTTTTTTTAGTGGTATTCACAAAACTTGGGGCTGCTGTACTCGAAGTTTCTCTACGTACAAATCCTTGAGGAATGCGAGGCTCTTCTACTCGACGGATATTTTTTGCCAGTTGCAAATACATCGGATTAATATCATCTAAGAAACGGCTTGGTTCGCAAGGTTTTAGACGACCATATTGGTAGCGAGTTTCGGCATAAGACATCACTAAACGCTTTTCGGCACGAGTGATGGCTACGTAAAACAAACGACGTTCTTCTTCCAAATCTTGACGACTTTGAAGCATCATTTGACTAGGGAATAAATCTTCCTCCATTCCCACGATATAGACATGGTTGAATTCCAAGCCCTTCGCTCCGTGGATGGTCATCATCGTAATGCGGTCGTTATCGCCATCGGGGTCATCTTGGTCGGCTGTCGTCAACAAGGACACCGACTGTAGGAAACTCGAAAGGGATTTATCTTCCGTTTCAGGACTATCGACAAACTGTTTAATAGAGTTTAATAATTCCTGTACGTTTTCGTAACGAGATAGGCCTTCTACCGTTTTGTCTTCGTGTAATTCCTTCAACAAACCTGATGTTTTAGCAACGTGAGCCGCAATTTCATAGGCATCTTTTTGTTGACTTTCTACCATCAATTTGAACGACTTGATTAAATCGGCAAAGCCTTCAATGGTATCTGCAAAACGTCCTGCCTGAAACTGACGAATATTCGCAACAACCTCCCAAATAGGTTCTTGACGTTCGGCAGCCGTTAATTCTAATTTGGCAATGGTCGTATCTCCAATGCCTCTTTTGGGTAAATTAATAATCCGTTTGAAAGCTTCGGTATCTCGTTGGTTAATGATAAAACGTAAATACGCCAGAACATCCTTAATTTCACGACGTTGGTAAAAAGAAAGTCCGCCAATAATTCGGTATTTCAAATTCAGTTTACGTAAGGCTTCTTCAAAAGCACGAGACTGAGCATTGGTTCTATATAAAATGGCAAAATCCGTATTTTTGAGTCCGTGAGCCATTTTGGCTTCAAAGATATTACTAGCAATCAAACGTCCTTCTTCGTTATCAGAACCCGCTTTTACCAAGTCGATTAGGCTTCCTTCTTCGTTGCTTGTAAATACGGTCTTTTTTAATTGAGCCTTATTTTTAGCAATAACCGAATTGGCAGCTTGTACGATGGTATTGGTAGAGCGATAATTTTCCTCCAATTTAATGGTCGTAATGGTTGGATAATCTTTCGATAAATTCAAGATATTCTCAATATTAGCCCCACGGAAAGCATAAATCGACTGAGCGTCATCCCCTACCACACAGAGGTTGTTACTCATTGCTGAAAGCTTTTTCACAATCAGGTACTGAGAAACGTTAGTATCCTGAAACTCATCCACCATGACGTGTTTGAATTTACGTTGATATTTATCCAAGACCGCAGGGTGGTCACGAAATAAGACATTGGTATTGAACAATAAATCATCAAAATCCATGGCATTTGCTTGAAAGCAACGCATGGCATATAATTTATACAAGCGACCCACTTCAGGCAATTTAGCTCCTGCATCATCCGCCATGATAATCGGATTATTCAAGTATTCATCAGGGCCAATCAGACGGTTTTTTGCTCCCGAAATACGGTTAAAGACCACATTGGGTTTATACAGTTTATCATCAAGTCCACGTTCTTTGATGATACTTTTCAAAAGTGATTTTGAGTCGTCGGTATCGTAAATGGAAAAATCAGAAGTATAGCCCAAGTGTTTTCCTTCAAAACGAAGGATTTTTGCAAAGACCGAGTGAAACGTTCCCATCCAAATATTACGAGCCTCATTTCCTACAGCCTTTTCAACACGTTGACGCATTTCACCCGCAGCCTTATTCGTAAAAGTCAGTAGTAAAATTTGAAAAGGATCAACACCCTTTTCAATCAAATAAGCCGTTCGGTAGGTAAGTACCCGAGTTTTGCCAGAACCTGCCCCCGCAATAATCATCAGAGGGCCTTCAATATGTTCTACCGCAGCCCGTTGCGGCTCATTTAATCCTTGTAAATAATCCATTCGTAGTATATTGTTTTAGCAAAAAGCAGTTGCTTAAAGCTTCGAAATTCAAAAAAACAAAATTACGAAAAATATACTGAAGCGTAGTGTATGTAGGGAATTAAGGTTGGGGAGGAGATGTATAGGAGGTAATTGATAGTAAGAACACGCTTACTTTGTGAAAATAAGCGTGTCTAATGTTTTTTGAGAATATTCATCTAATTGAGATTCGTCCCAGAGTTTTACACAAGGTACTTGTTCTAAGATTTTAACCGCTTCGTCGTATTTTGACGCAAGCCCTTTAAGCTTAGGTTCTGCTAGTAATATGTCAAATCTTGCTTTGTGTTCGTCGGCATAGCCTTGTAGAAGGGTGAATTTGCCAAAATTAAGAGTAGCTTTTTTGATAATTGATTCTGGCAGTTTTAAGTCTAAGCTAACAGGGCTTACAATATTATAAGTACCATTTTGCCACGCAAAAGGGAATGTGTATTCTCCAATTTGCTTATTTTCTTCAATTTTTCGCCTTGTGAAAATTTGGTCATCACCCAGTTTTATCTTATTACGATATTCTTTGATTAAATATTCTTCTGTATGTTTTTTGTAAGAGACCTCTTCTACTTCATAAGCAGATAAGTACAATACTTCTAGTTGCTTTATTATTTTAGTTAAATCTTCGGTATATAAAATACTGGTTTTAATTTCTCCAAATTGTAATGCTGAAGCGTCACGAACTAAGATTTCGTCGTTGATGAAATCTAGTGTCCGATTGCTATAGTCATTAAAAATTTCTGGTTGACGATTTAACGCATCTACTTTACTAGCAATTCCCTTGAAAAAAGCTTTAATAGTACGTTCTGCTATACTATTGGGATAGGCAGCTCGTAAACGAGTTAATTTTTCTGGATAGACAAAAGCAAGTTTTTGTTGGTCAGGAAACAGCACCAATAACGCCACATTCAGTACTTCTCCCGAAGCTGAATTGTAGTGATATTGAAGGGGACAATATTGAAAAATGCTGTTCATATTTATATTATTTCAATTCTTATTCTATTGGATTTTAAAGGCGTAGGATATATTCTTTTTGCTTTATCTTTTTACTTAATTGATTATACAATTAGGCTATTTTTTGTAGTAGTAAATCGCAAAACTTATCTGGCTTCGCTTTGATTTCAGTCATATACTCTTTTATCAAAAGATAGTTACCCACAGAAATATCATTTTCAGTTAAAAATAACTCTGCCTTATCCAAAATATCAACGTTTAAACCTTTTAGATAATGCCAAAATGTTCCAAAAATATCTTGTTTTACTCGTGGAGTTAAGTTTTTCAAAAAAGGATAAAACAAATGTTTCTCAGCTTGATATTGCCAAACATCGTTGCGGAAGTCAGTAATTACAGCGTTATATGATGTGGTAACATCGTCAGCAAAATGGAAAATTTGCTCATGGTCTATTAATAAAAAGTCATCATCATTGAGTAATAGATTGGGTTTATTTCTGTACCCACCACGGTCTAAATTAAGCACAAAGTTATCGAAAGCAAAGATAGTAGCCAAATCATATTCTTTGAAATGCGACCTCAAGTTATTAGCGTCAACAATGTGCATTCCATTTACCCATTCACACCCAAATTTGTATCCTTTAGCTTTTGTTTGAAGTGTTTTTTTCTCTTTATCATTAAGTTGATACTTGATAAATATCTCCGAAAAGTTGATCAAACCAGCTTTGGGCACGGGTAATTCAAATTCACTAGCCAAAATATTGCCAAATAATTCTTTAGCAATAGCGTGTTGTTGCAACAGTTGTCGTTCTGTGAATATTTTAGCCAAGAATGACCTTATTTGTTGCTGTTCATCAATGACCATTACTCGCCATGGATAAGTAGAGCCTCCAGCGTTAATAACTTCTTGAAAAGATATAGCTTCGTAAATTTGCAAACGAATTGTATTTAAGGTTTATCCTTCAAAGATATTAAAAAAGGGACTACTATTCAACTACTAATAGCCCCATTTTCTCCCCCCTACTTCAAGAAGCGATAGGTGAATTTCATCAGAAAGATATTGCGAGCTTGTCCAGAGAAAATGTTGTTGGATAAGCT
>JALRIJ010000619.1 GCA_023255485.1 Flectobacillus sp. | reverse complement strand
GCACCTATTACACGTTTTGATGCATCTAAGTTTAAAACTCGTTTTGCTTGCGAGGTAAAAGGTTTTAAGTTAGAGGATTACTTTGATAGAAAAGAAGCCCAACGCTTAGATGCTTTTTCTCATTATGGTATCGCGGCTTCCGTTCAGGCAGTTGCTGATTCTGGTCTTGATAAAGAAGGAATTGATAAAAATGAACTAGGTGTTATATGGGGTTCAGGAATTGGTGGATTAGATACTTTTCAAACAGAGACATTTAACTTTGCAAAAGGTGATGGTACCCCTCGTTTTAATCCATTCTTTATTCCAAAAATGATTGCTGATATATGTTCAGGACATATATCTATTCGCTTTGGATTTAGAGGACCAAACTTCACAACCGTTTCTGCATGCGCATCTTCTACAACTGCTTTAATTGACGCTTTTACTTATATTCGTTTAGGGAGAGCTAACGCAATTATTACTGGTGGATCTGAAGCTGCTATTAATGAAAGCGGTATTGGTGGGTTTAATGCCTGCCAAGCAATGAGTATGCGCAATGATAGTCCGCAAACGGCTTCACGACCATATGATAACGAACGTGATGGTTTTGTTTTAGGTGAAGGTGCAGGTGCTCTAGTTTTTGAGGAATACGAACATGCAAAAGCACGTGGTGCAAAGAT
>JALRIJ010000618.1 GCA_023255485.1 Flectobacillus sp. | reverse complement strand
CCCCAAAACCCCAAAACCCCTTTAATTTAAATAAATCACAATTTTTGATTAAATTTGTTGAAAATATACTTCTCAGTAAATTCATTTGAAAACTTTCCGCAAGGATCTTTAAGGGAAATTAGAGTTCTTAATTCCACAAGATCATCCCCAAAAAGTTTTTCAAACTTATTTCCACTCATTTCAAACAATTTCCCAAAATGAGGTTTAGCATTAAATTTGTCAAGAGAATCTTCCAAAATTGGCAAAATTTCTACTATCTCTTTAAACATATGCTTCCAAGTAAAATGGATGCCAATAAAATCTTCGTTGCCTTTAGCTGGACTCATTGGAATCTAGTCACCTTTTACCATTCTAATTTCAGTCACTTATACCAGATGCTTGAAGCTGTCCCTAATTCCATACAGAGTCTTTAATGCCGATATAAAATCAGAGTATTTTACGAAATACTCTGTTTGAATTTCGTCTCCTGCTGAGCTAGGTGGTTAATCTGGCAAAAAGTGGTAAATTTTCTCTCTCCAAAGACCAAGACCAGTGGTTACACAAGGAGAAGAATCTCTTCCTGGCACAGGGTGGATGTTTGGAGTAGCTATATGTTCAGCTCCAAAGAAATGAGAACTTCCTGGTTTATCCTCGTTAATCTGACCAACCCAGACTGAGTTCA
>JALRIJ010000617.1 GCA_023255485.1 Flectobacillus sp. | reverse complement strand
CCCCAAAACCCCAAAACCCCTTTATTATAAATAATTCTCAAAGTTATAATTTAAAATGCCTCCACCACCTAAAAAGCCAGATCAGAGAAAACAAGAGAGCAGCAGGTGTTCGAATTCAAGCAGCTCTGATGAGGAGATTGAAATGATACAGCCAAAGATTAAAGTCAGCAAAGCCGCATTAGTTGAGCTGCAACAGAAAGAGGCGGCCGAAGTTGAAAATAGCGATTAGAAAAGTCCTCGCGGAGTGGACGTTGAGGAAATGATCCGACCTGGTCGTGGAAGAGCAATCAGAGGAAGGAGAGGAGCTCTTCAGCGTGGTCGGGGCGGTTCAAAAATTGCTAAAGCTTCCCCTGAAGATAACAAAGAAGCCTCACCCATCCAGCAGTAACCACTGCTAAGTGAGTCCCAACTCATTCTTCGCGAGCAAGGTGATACGGTGATCCATGAGGTAGTACTTCAGGGCGATAGTGACCTGCTGCAAGATTTGATCCGCAAAGGCTGCCGAATCTTTAATGCATCAACTTATGACGGAGGCACGGCTCTTCATAGAGCTGCAGAGGTTAGCTCGATTCAGTGCGCCAGCATTTTGATCGAGCAGAACGCAGACGTTGACGCCAGCAACTTTCAGGGAGAGACGTCATTCCACACTGCTGCTTTGTTC
>JALRIJ010000616.1 GCA_023255485.1 Flectobacillus sp. | reverse complement strand
GTTAGTTCTATAGAAGTTAATTCTTCGACATCATTTACTAGAACAGTAACTCGATTGCGATCAATTTCGGCTAAACCCCCACATAAAATAATTGGGGTCCATTTTTCCGCTAATTTTATTCTAAGTAAACCTGTATCTAAAGCGGTAATTAAAGTCGCATGTCCATCTAAAATACCAACTTGACCAGTTAAACCAGGTAAAATAACTTCATCTGCTGTTGTAGAACAAATAACTCTATCAGGAGTTAGAACGCGAATGTTCATAACCATATATTAAATACTCGTTATTTTAGTAAAGGAAGTTGTCTGCTTTTGCAATCGCTTCATCGATATTTCCTACAAGGTAAAACCCTTGTTCTGCTAACTCATCTAACTCACCACTTAAGATCATTGTAAATCCTTTAATAGTTTCTTCTAAACTTACGTATTTACCTGGTGAACCTGTAAAGATTTCAGCTACGAAGAAAGGTTGAGATAAGAAACGTTCAACTTTACGTGCACGAGCAACAACTAAACGATCTTCTTCTGATAATTCATCAATACCTAAAATAGCAATAATATCTTGTAATTCTTTATAACGTTGTAACGTTTGTTTTACATTTTCTGCAACTTCATAATGCTCAGCACTTACAATTCCAGGTTGTAACATTGTTGAAGTTGAAT
>JALRIJ010000615.1 GCA_023255485.1 Flectobacillus sp. | reverse complement strand
AAAACTTTGCCAAACCATTTATTTTTAATGTAGAGCCAGAGATATTAGAATTCTCAGGTCTTGATATAATGTAATCAGGGTTTCCCAATACCTTGTCAATAAATGTATAATCGGGGGTATTGAGAACACGGGCAGTAGCAATAATGACATAACAGTTTTCATCTTTTAAATCTCGTTTATATTGTTCGGCTAATGGCAAGAGAGAATCATTCAAAGCCAAATCTTGATTTTCTCTCCAATAATCTAAATCAATTCTTTCGCCTTTATCGTCAACGATTGTACGATAACGATGCAAACTGCAAACAATAGTTCCATCCATATCGTAAATTGAAACCCGATTAATTTTAGCCATTTATTTTTTCCTTTAAACTATGATCTAATTATACACGATTTTTTCAAAGTGTCAACAGATAAAAACTCACAGGGTTGTGAGATTTTTTCGCATTGTTCTTTGTTGTGTTCATGTGTTCTATTATAGCAGGGTTTTTTGTTTTGTCAAGGGTTTTTTCAACTATTTTCTAGGTGTTTACCCCTATTGACAAGCCAGCCAGCATATGCTATAATTTGGCGCCGCAAACCTTGGTATTCAAAAAATTTGAAAACAAAAGTAGTACCGCGCCCTTTGTCCGCGGGCAAAAAGTCCGCGGGCGATTTTGAATACCTGAGTAT
>JALRIJ010000614.1 GCA_023255485.1 Flectobacillus sp. | reverse complement strand
AAATAGCCTAAAGTTAAAGTAATTATTTAAAATTTACTGTTCTCATTTTTGAAGAATTTGAGAATATTAAAAAAGTTAGTAAATATAGGTGTTTTAAAAGATTTGAGAAGTGGGTGGTTTACATAAGATTGCAAAATTCTCCTACATCTCAAAGAGATTTAAAAGATAGATCCATAGTGTAATGGCAGCATACCAGTCTCCTGTGTGTCTTCCAAAGAGGGTACAGAGGAAAATCGCTGGTCAAGGTTCGAATCCTTGTTGGTCTGCCAAATGGTAGTGTAGCTCAGTTGGTTAGAGCGTGGGATTCATAACCCCAAGGTCGGCAGTTCGATCCTGCCCACTACCACCAAGTTTATAAATCTTTGAACAAGTGTTTAAGTGACAATTTGTAAAACTGATTAGAGTATTTTTATTAAAATAGTTCATCCCCCTTATTAAAGTTAGTGTTATTTTAAGTTAATATTTTCTATAAATTAAAATTTTATAGAAAATATGATTAAATATAATTGGAAAAATAAAGAAAAATTCTTAGAAGATTGGAGCAAAAGTAAGAATATTTGCACATTTTTGAAGTCACAAGGTCTTACATTTACATCAGGTAATTATAATACTTTTAAAAAGTGGCATGCAATTCATGTAAGTGATCTTAATGTAAAAAATGCTAGTGAGTTAGGT
>JALRIJ010000613.1 GCA_023255485.1 Flectobacillus sp. | reverse complement strand
ACAGATGAATCGATTATGCCTGCAAGAGGTGGTAACTGGTTTGATAACCAAAACTATCGCCACTTGACATACCATAGTTGGACAAAAGATCATGGCTGGACAAACAGTACGTGGTCTTGGTTATCAACCGTAATTGGAACGACCAATCAGGCATTGTCTATTTTAGATCAGACGATTCCAGCAGGTACACCTACAAAAGCGGCTAATCTTGCTGAGTTGAAAATGGTACGTGCCATTGCTTACTTTATGATGATGGATTTGTATGGTAACGTACCAATCTATACGAGTTATGGTGATTTCTCTCCGAAAGCAAATACGCCACGTGCTCAAGTATTTGACTTTATTGAAAAAGAAATCAAAGCGGCCATTCCAGATTTGAGTACCGATGTTAGTACGGCTACTTACGGAAGAGCAACGAAATACACGGCTTATGCTTTATTGGCAAAAATGTATTTGAATGCGGAGGTTTATACAGGAACAGCTCGTTTGAAAGATTGTATTGAGGCTTGTGACAACGTTATTGCTTCGGGCAAATATGCGATTGAAGGACGTTCAACCTACCTTCAAATGTTCTATCCGACAAATGGTCCTCAAATGAAGGAATTCATTTTTGCTATTCCTTATGACCCTGCGGCAGCAGCGATGTCTGGTACAAACGGATTTATGTATCATGCTCGTTA
>JALRIJ010000612.1 GCA_023255485.1 Flectobacillus sp. | reverse complement strand
AGTTGATAAAGAAAACTGTCGTCCTGACGAAGTGCATGATGCAGTTTTTGAATTATTCTTCAATTTAGATGCAACAGAAGATCAATTAAATTTTCCTACATTCTATGGTAGTGGAAAGAATGGTTGGTTCAATGATAGCTTAACACCATGTGATGATATCACACCGTTAATGGATGGTATCTTGAAATTTGTACCTGGTCCAGACGTGAAGGAAGGCCACACTCAAATGCAAATCACATCTTTAGATTATTCAACTTTCTTAGGTCGTATTGCAATTGGTAAAGTAGAAAGAGGTACTATTAAAGAAGGACAGAATATTGTGTTGGTTCAAGCGGATGGAAGCATCAAAAAGAATAAAGTAAAAGAATTATACGTATTTGAAGGAATGGGTAAGCGTAAGGTAACAGAAGTAGTTTCTGGTGACTTATGTGCTGTGGTTGGTTTAGAAGAATTCAACATTGGTGATACCATTGCTGATCCAGAAAATCCAGAAGCATTACCAGTAATCAGCGTAGACGAACCTACAATGAGTATGACTTTCAGTATCAACAACTCTCCTTTCTTTGGTAAAGAAGGTAAATTTGTTACTTCTCGACATATTCGTGATCGTTTAATTAAAGAGACAGAAAAAAACTTAGCATTACGTGTAGAAGAAACTGATTCTGCTGATAGTTTCTTGGTATACGGTCGTGGTATCT
>JALRIJ010000611.1 GCA_023255485.1 Flectobacillus sp. | reverse complement strand
ACGCGCCCTTGCCTTCGTTGCTTACGTCGATCTGGGTCATTAGATGCGCCATTCAAAGCTAAAAGGCACGTCATCCTCTAGGTAGGCGCTTACGCTTCCTGCGGAGTTTGTCACTGCTGGCGACTGGTCATAACTGCCGCCCTGCTGCCCATCACGGTTCCCGACGCCATCCAGCATGACTAGCTTTGCATCGAAACCTTGCAGCACAATTTCGGTGCTGTAACGATCAGCCCCGCTTTGATCCTGCCATTTTCGGGTCTGCATCTTTCCTGAGATGAAAACCTTTGAACCCTTTTTCAGGTAGCGCTCTGCCACCCCGACCAGACCGTCCGAAAAGATTGCAACCGTCACCCATTCCGTGCGCTCTTTGCGCTCGCCGTCCTTTGTCCACTTTTCAGTGACAGCCAAGCGAAGGTTGCAAACCTTGCCGCCGTTCTGAAATGTCCGAACCTCTGGGTCAGCCCCAAGGTTTCCGATAAACTGACATTGATTAAGCATGTGATCCTCCTTTTGATGTTGTGGGGGCCGAAGCCCCGGTTGTTATTCTGAAACCCATTCTTCTGCTCGCTGCATTGCAGCCGGGTCGCTGCGTTCTCCGAAACACTCCCAGCGTGCGCGGCCAATGTATCCCATGATCGAGCCGCGAACTGTGATACGGATTGTGCGCTTTCCTGTGGGTTCCGAAGTCATCTCATCGTTCCT
>JALRIJ010000610.1 GCA_023255485.1 Flectobacillus sp. | reverse complement strand
GAGTCTCTATCACCTGCTCTAGTATTTAAGTAATCTCAAAGTAATCGAACTTAACCTTATTATCAAAACTTTTGACCATGGTTGAACTAGCCATTATAAAATATTTTTCTCCAAATTATGTGTTGTAAACTTTTTTTATGTCAAACTTCATGATTTAAGACTCGTACTTGTATTGCTGGGGATCGTAAAATTTGTCAATAATCTAAAAAGGTATGAATTCACGGTTTTTAGTATGTTCTCTAACATAAGAATCTAATACTCTAAGCATTAAAACACCAATCAAATTATTGTCTGCATTACTCATAGGTATAAGTTCTATAAATATATATTCATTCATCTCTTTTTCTGAGTCCTGTTAATTTGAGGAAATAATATCTCTTCTGCCAGTAATCTGAATGCTTAACTTGAATGGGTCCTTGACTAGTTTATCCAGATTCTCGATAACTGTAAACTCTTAAATCTCGTACCATTCACCAAAACTCTTGGGAAACTAAATGGCAATAATAAATTTAGTCTTCTTTATATTGCATTTGTCTTGGCTTGAACGATACGTTTCTGACGCTCTACTAATCTTAAAATTATAATATCCCCTGTAGTCTTCTTATTTTGTATGTGACTATATGCTCATCTCATGCTTTTACAAATCATCGATATCAAGTATAACAAGCTATAAAATTGATCCTCAATTGGAAATAATTATGCCC
>JALRIJ010000060.1 GCA_023255485.1 Flectobacillus sp. | reverse complement strand
GGACTGGTGTTGAAGAGCGTAATTTTTCCTTCTTTGGTAATCAAAACGAAGGGCGTTAATTCCAATTCAGCGGCTTCGGCACTTAACTTGGTTAAACTCGTGGTAGATGCTGCTGGCAAACTAAAACTGATGGCTAAAAAACTACCTAGCTTCAGAAAGTCCCGACGAGCGATATGGTTGGATGATTCCTTAGATTGCATGGTGTTGTTATTTAGTAGTGTTTGCTTTTTCTTTCATCATGGTCGATGCCGTTTTGATTGCCTTATGAATCAGCGGATACGTACCGCAACGACATAAATTACCCGACATAGCATTCTCAATATCGGCATCACTAGGGTTTGGATTACTCTTGAGCAAAGCCGCCGCCGCCATGATTTGTCCTGACTGGCAATAACCACACTGAGGCACTTGTTCTTTAATCCAAGCCAATTGCACAGGATGCGACGTGTTATTGGAAAGCCCTTCGATAGTCGTGATTTTCTGTGTACCCACCGTCGAAACAGGTGTTTGACAAGCACGAGTAGGCACACCGTTAAGGTGAATCGTACAAGCTCCACAAAGAGCCATTCCACAGCCAAACTTTGTGCCAGTTAGCCCCACCTCATCACGAATCACCCATAAAAGGGGCGTGTCAGGTTCTACCTCTACGGCAACCTTTTTGTTGTTAATACTTAAATTATAGTGAGCCATTTGTTGAAAATGTGTAAAGTGACGATAAATCTTCGGGCGTATCAATATCAATACGTCCCTCCGCAAAAGGAATACTCGTAATTTCGTTCGGATATTTTCGTAAAATAAGCCTTGCCCCCTGTTCGCCAGACAAAGCCATTAATTCTGCAAATAAAGACTTGCCAAATAGTACAGGAACACCCCTTTGCCCCTCATATTCAGCACAAACACCCTGTACTTCTCCTTCCGAAAAGCGATTTATTAAAGAAGTAAGTAAGGGTAAAGAAACCGCAATTTGGTCACAGAGTAAAACAAGTACTGCATCCACATTGTTTAAATCAAGAGCCCGTAACCCTGCTTGTAAGGAAGAAGCCATTCCAGAATCCCATGCTTCGTTTTCGACAATTTGAAGTGACAGACCATCCAAACAAGGACGTATTTTTTCTTGATACGCTCCCAAAACCACCACTACCTTAGGGGATACCTCCAAAGCCATTTCAGCGGTACGCCTCAGTAAAGTTGTTCCCTTATATTCGACCAATTGTTTGGGAAAACCCAATCGTCGAGAAGCACCAGCCGCCAATATAATCGTAACAAGATTCATACGTTCAAAAGATAATTGCTATAAAAATTCAAAGCCTATAAAATTGCACTTTTTTTGGAAGAAATACAAGGATGGATGGGTTAGGCTTGGGGCAGAGCAGGGTATGGAGGGAAGGGAAATTTGCTTGGAGCAAAAAACAATAATGCTTCCTTGCTCCAAGCTTGTACTAATTTACAGCGAATTTCAGAAACGTATTTTCGCCTTGTTTGGTGGATAGTTTGATAAAATATAATCCCGCTATAAGCGACTGAAGAGCTATTTTATTATCGCTCAACACCGTTCGCTGAATAACCGTAATACCTTGAGCGTTCACAATCTCGTAATTCGTAAAGACTTTATTCGTTCTTAAATAGACATAATCATGACTTGGATTCGGGTATAGTAAAACCTCCTTCGCCAATTCGTCCTCTGTAGCTAATAACAGCAAAACAGATATACTTTGTGAGAGAGCCGTCGCCGCCTCGTATTGGTCATTTCCTAGCTGACTCGCTTCCACCGTGATTAATCCTGTAGTTCCAGTTAGTTTTAATAAACCTCCCACGATACTTGCAGGACCAGAAAGCACCTTAAACGTTACTGGCAAATTACTGCTCGCACTTGCATTTAGGGTAAGAGGTAAAGCGTTATGGTAAATCTCAGAAGGTAATTTTGCAAAACTAATCGTCTGCGAAAGCTTCGTTACGGTTACATCTACGGTTGTAGTCGTTGACTCGTATTTAGCACTGCTTGCCTGAGTAATCAAGATGGTTGCTTTTCCCGCTTTCAAAACTTTCACCACTCCCGTAGCACTTACACTAACGGCATCGCCCGAAGAGATACTATATGAAAAAGCACCGTCAGATGTCGATATTGGCTTGATACTAAAATCTGCATCGCCCATTTTCTTAGCCACAGGTTGAATTGCCGTGATGGTAGGAGTCAATAAATTGATCGTTATCAAGATGGTTAGTTCACTCGCTGTGTATTCAGTGGTCGCTGCTTGACTTATTTTCACTTTGGCAACACCACTTTTTAGCACCTTTACTTTTCCATCGGCGGTCAGGCTAATGGCATCTCCACTCACTAAACTATAGACAAACGAAGCAGGAGAATTAGAACTTGGAGTCAACGAAAAATCTGTGTCTGTAATTGTTTTTGTTATATAGTTCTGTATAATTAGTGTCTCCTTAAGCGTTTTGACATCTGGCATATACGTTAATACGAATACTTGACCCGAAATATAATCTGCCAGATAGAGAGTCCCTTTATAATATTTCAATAAATAAGAACTTCCGTTAGAAAAATTACCTGCATTATCGGCTAAATTTGTTTTTGAGGTCAGTAATTGTCCTTGTTTATTAAAGGCATATATGGCAAATCCTTTCCCTCCATACACATCACGAATAGCAATATGTATCACACCATATTCATCTATCACCATGCCCACTACATCCGTTCCAAACTCTCCAACATTCAACTTAAACGTATTCATCAACTTACCCGTTTTGTCAACTATTGATAAACTAAACTTGTATTGATCTGAGCTCGAAACTGTCAAGATATAATTATTAGCTTGTGCATCTTTCACCATAGCTTCTATGTCTGCAGTGGCCATGATAACACGTTTTATTTTTCCACTAAAATCATACACATTAATAGAGTCTGAATCAGAGAAAGCTTTCCATAATACTGTTATTTCCTTATCTGTCGAGTCAAGATTAATATAATTTAGCGTTTGAGTATTTTTAAAACTCATTAATTCTGTTGAAAGGTTTGTAGCGGTACGATAAGCATTTAATGTACGGCTAGAACGATTATAATAAACCATATCCCCCGAACTTCTTACACTTACAATAGGTTTTACATAGTCAATATTTTTTGTTCTTTTTTGGAGAAACTTAGCATTTCCATCAAATTGTTGCAATTTGTTATTATCTACAATCCATACGTTTCCCTTCTCATCAAAATTAAAATCATTTAAATAATATAAAGCACCATCATCATACTCATTTTTATTAAAACGGGTTTTATTTTTCCCATCTAAGGTGAAAGTATTATAATGAGATTGAGAATACTCCACTAATTTATTGTTGGATACGGCAATGATATCCAAAACTGACTCATAGTTTGAATTAATATATCCCCCAAACTTAATAGAAGATAGCACCTTTCCTGTTTTATCGAAGCGTTCCACCTTTTCATAGTCTGGAGTACCATAAAAATACCCACTGCTATCCATAGCGATTTTACCTTCATAATTATAAGCGAACTTATTGACAAAGTTTCCTTTTGCATCAAATTGCTGAATTATTGAATTGTTATCTACAAATAAGTTATCATTTGCATCCACAAACAACTGAGAGATAGTACCCGTAAACTCTCCGTTAGCCGTTCCTTTCTTCCCAATTGTTTTTACAAACTTACCATTGGTATCAAACACCGTAATCAATTCTTGAGCTCCCAGATATACATTGTTCTTTGAATCCACTGCAAAACACACAAAATACCCGCCATTGATATACGCTTTGATATTATCTATCTTATAAACCATTGTTCCATTCTTATCAAAACAAAACAATTGGTAATTCTTATCACTGTAGATGATGAAACGATTTTGCTTGTCAACACAAAAATCGAATATATTCTCAAAAGTACTATTACCCAATGCTTTAGAGAAATAAGGGAAAGTATATTTATTTTTGATAATTCCCTGAAAATCAACCTCGATAATCATCTTACTCGTTCTTGGATGGAGAAAATAAATTGACTCTCCTGAGGCATAATAATTATATGCACTACTAGTAATTTGTTCACCTATTGCTCCGACCCCTCCGATAGTTGATTTTAAGCTGTAAGACTGACCGAAAATAGATAAAGACATAAGCGACAATATCGCCAAGTATAGTACTTTTTTCATTATAATAAATTGTTTCTAGATATGTATTTAAGTTTAGTTTAAAATTCACACAACCAACCGTTCCAACTCTTCTCTACTCAGTTCCAATACATTAATAGTCGCTGATAGAATAAATGGATTGGTTTTTCCTTTTCCTGCTAAAAAAGCTTTATAGGTTTTTACTGGACAAATTAATAGCCCCAGTATTACTAGACTGATGGGATAAACCCACGTTCTGGGATAGCCCTTTCGTCCTCCGCTGGCTAACTCCCAAGCACTTACTTGGCATTCACCTACCCAATTAGTTGGATAGCCTGTCAGCAAATGATTGATGTCGTGTAAAAGCAAAGCACGCCCGTCAAAATTTGGGTAACGAAAGGAAAATGAGCCAATACGGGCTTCGTTGAAAGTTTCAGAAATTCCTCCATCTGGAGGTAGATTATTTGTCTGCCAATAGTGTTGGAGGTCTTCGTAAATCGTTTTTTTCATACTTAAAATAAGTGTAATTTACTTATCCAACAACCGACGATGGTAATTAATTTGTCCCAAATGGTAGGCAAGGTGCGTTGTTAAGTGTACCAAAAAATATTCTGTACTTGTCTTTTCTTCAAAAACCAAAAGCGGATATTCCTCCTCCAACACGGTATCTGGAAGTTCTGACAAGGTCGTTTTAAGAACAATTAGCAAAGCATCTATTTGTTCTAAAAGGCTTTCTCTAGGAATATTTTTCAAGGAAAATTCAGCAGGTCTATCTCGTACATATTCTGTTCCTCCCAGAACTGCCCCGATGTACGTATTCAAATTGCCAAGAAGATGTAAGGTCAGATTTCCCGCAGTATTGGAGATTTGTCCAGTAGTTTGCCAGATAATTTGCTCGTCTGAGTAAAGGTTTAGTTCTACTTTCAGCCTTGTTAAATCACGTTCAAAGAGTCGATAAAGTGTTGTTTGTAGTGTCATTCTTTTTTTAGCAAGCTAATTAATTCAGGTCAAAAAGCAAAATGATATATTAATTAATAAGTGATTGATTTCAATTATAATGTTTACAAAATTGATGTTCTAGGGAATTCATGTATCACTGTTTTAGAGGTTAATTTTCTCATTAAAAATCCATAATTTTATTATATCTATTCCAAATACGACTATCTCTAGTAATATGTTTGAATGTTGAATAATTGGATAAGTCCTTCTAAATGCCACAAAATTAGACTTATCTCAGTAATTGAGAAAATAATCGATAAAACAACTGAATATTTTAGCTTTTCATCGACAATACGTTTACTGATGAAAAATGGTAAAATAACAGTAGAAATCGGCAGCAAAAAGTATGGTGCGAAAGTGTACATCCGATTTTCGAAAAACAATAGGAAAGATATACAAAACACTAAAATAATAGAAATTAATAAACCCAGAACTACCAATTGAGTACAGAAAAGGCTTATATTCTTTACAAGATATTTGATAGATAAAACTATCACAAAAACAAACACCCCTAGAAATGGTATTAGAAGTAAACCCATTTTTTAAAATAGTTAAAACAGTTGCCTATTAATCATTTGCATATTATCCAGAAGCTAACTAGTCCCCCGTTATTCCACAAAGGTAGCCTTCTCCACAAAAAACACAACAATTTCGGCAAATCAAAACCAGTCATTCATGCCAATACATCCCTAAAACTAAGCTCTCAAAGCCCCCAATCCTCTCTCTCCCAAACAGGATTTACTGCGTTAACGTTTTTTTATTCTTTGCGATTTAGCCTCCATCAAACGCTTTCCACCTTGTACCTGTATATTTTTAAAATAAAACAACCAAAAATTATACAAAACAAAGAAATTATATGTCAAAAACGCCTATTCAATAAAAAATTTTTAATTCGTAGTTGCTTTTTATAAATTTGTCATACAGATTTTTCAGGAAATTGATAGCGTCAAACTTCAAAATAAAGTTTGCTAAAACAGAAAAACTCAAGAAAAAATACAATATATAACTGTAAATAATTCAATATGAACTTTTATAACGATTACCTTAAAGAAATCGAGGAAAGAAAAGCTCAAGGACTTCATCCTAAGCCAATTGATAGTGCTGAATTAGTAAGCGAAATCATCGAACAAATCAAAGATTTGAACAACGAAAATCGTGCTGATTCACTTCAGTTTTTCATCTACAACACGTTGCCAGGTACGACACCTGCAGCTGGTGTGAAGGCTAAGTTTTTAAAAGAGATTGCTCTTGGTCAGTCAGTTGTAGAAGAAATTACACCTGATTTCGCTTTCGAATTGTTGTCACACATGAAAGGTGGTCCTTCAATCGAAGTATTATTAGATTTGGCCTTAGGTGCTGATGCTGCTATTGCTAAACAAGCTGGAGATGTATTAAAGACGCAAGTTTATTTATATGATGCTGATTTACAACGCTTAAAGGATGCTTTTGAAGCTGGTAATGCAACAGCAAAAGAAATCGTGGAAAGCTATGCTCAGGCTGAATTCTTCACAAAATTACCAGATGTTCCTGAAGAAATTAAAGTGGTGACGTTTATTGCTGGCGAAGGTGATATTTCTACCGACTTATTGTCTCCAGGTAATCAAGCACACTCTCGCTCTGACCGTGAACTTCATGGTAAATGTATGATTTCAACTGCTGCTCAGGAGGAAATTGAAGCGTTGAAAGCACAGCACCCAGATAAATCGGTAATGCTAATTGCTGAAAAAGGTACGATGGGTGTTGGTTCATCAAGAATGTCAGGCGTAAACAACGTGGCACTTTGGACAGGTAAACAAGCGAGTCCGTATGTTCCATTTGTGAACTTCGCTCCAATTGTTGGTGGTACAAATGGGATTTCTCCTATTTTCCTTACAACAGTGGATGTAACAGGTGGTATCGGTATCGACCTTAAAAACTGGGTTAAGAAAGTAGATGCAGATGGACAAATTGTTCGTAATGAGAATGGCGAACCAGTTCTTGAACAAGCTTATTCAGTAGCTACAGGAACGGTGCTTACCATTAATACGAAGACAAAGAAATTATACAATGGTGACCAAGAGTTGATGGACATTTCTAAATCGTTCACACCTCAAAAAATGGAATTCATCAAAGCAGGTGGTTCTTACGCTATCGTATTCGGTAAAAAAATCCAGACGTTTGCTGCACAACTTTTAGGAATTGATATTCCTTTAGTATATGCTCCATCAAAAGAAATCTCTAATGATGACCAAGGACTTACAGCGGTAGAAAAAATCTTTAATAAAAACGCTGTTGGTACCATTAGCAAAAAAGCATTACACGCTGGTTCTGACGTTCGTGTAACTGTAAACATTGTAGGGTCTCAAGATACAACAGGGTTAATGACAGCTCAAGAATTGGAATCAATGGCCGCTACGGTTATTTCTCCAATCGTTGACGGTGCTTACCAATCTGGTTGTCACACAGCATCTGTTTGGGATAAAAAAGCTCAGGCTAACATTCCTAAATTGATGAAGTTTATGAATGACTTCGGTCTAATTACAGGTCGTGACCCTCAAGGTGTTTACCCTGCAATGACCGACGTAATCCATAAAGTATTGAACGACATTACCATTGATGACTGGGCTATCATTATCGGTGGTGACTCACATACACGTATGTCTAAAGGGGTTGCTTTTGGTGCGGATTCAGGAACAGTTGCTCTTGCATTGGCTACGGGAGAGGCTTCAATGCCAATTCCAGAATCAGTGAAAGTGACGTTCAAAGGTAGCATGAAAGAGTACATGGACTTCCGTGATGTGGTACACGCTACGCAAGCTCAAATGTTGAAGAAATTCGGTGGAGAAAACGTATTCCAAGGTAGAGTAATTGAGGTACATTTAGGTACACTTACGGCTGATCAAGCATTTACATTTACGGACTGGTCTGCTGAAATGAAAGCGAAAGCAGCTATCTGTATTTCTGAAGATGCAACCTTAATCGAATCATTGGAAATTGCGAAAAGCAGAATCCAAATTATGATTGATAAAGGTATGGATAACAAAAACCAAGTACTTCAAGGATTAATTGACAAAGCTAATAAGAGAATTGCTGAAATTGAATCAGGTGAAAAACCAGCGTTAAGACCAGATTCAAATGCGAAATATTATGCTGACGTTGAAGTTGACCTTGATGTAATTGCTGAGCCAATGATTGCTGACCCAGACGTAAACAATGCAGACGTATCTAAACGCTATACGCACGATACGATCAGACCATTGTCTTACTATGGTGGTACTAAAAAGGTAGATCTTGGCTTTGTTGGTTCATGTATGGTTCACAAAGGCGATATGAAAATTTTGGCTCAAATGTTGAAAAACATCGAAGCACAAAATGGTAAGGTTGAATTTAAAGCACCTTTAGTAGTAGCTCCTCCTACTTACAACATCGTTGACGAATTGAAAGCAGAAGGTGACTGGGAAGTATTACAGAAATACTCAGGATTTGAGTTTGATGACAATGCTCCTAAATCTGCTGCTCGTAATAAATACGAAAACATGTTATACCTAGAGCGTCCAGGTTGTAACTTGTGTATGGGTAACCAAGAGAAAGCGGAAAAAGGTGATACTGTAATGGCTACTTCGACTCGTTTATTCCAAGGTCGTGTGGTTGAAGATGCTGATGGCAAAAAAGGTGAGTCGCTACTTTCATCTACGCCAGTGGTAGTACTTTCTACGGTACTTGGTAGAACTCCAACGATCGAAGAATATGTAAAAGCAGTAGAGGGTATTAACTTGACTAAATTTGCTCCATCTCATATCAAGTTGGTGAAATAATATCAATAGTTAGACTATAAGTAAAAAGCCCGAGCATAAACTCGGGCTTTTTTGATAGCTTCAGTTTGGAATAGTAAAAATTGATAGTGCAAAACACACAAAGCAAAAAAGCTTTATTTCCTCATTTTCGCCCCTCATTGTGTTTACCTTCAGAACCACCCTTCTTCAATACATTATTTTTTAAGGCAAACATTGAATAAAACAAAGAAAACAAACTCCCTAAAAGTTTTATAAAGTCTTTCTTTGAGTTTTGTGAATATAAAGAAGCTATAAATTTATTACCGTTAGCGAAAAAAATGAACTACATTTTGGAATGAAGTTTATATATTTGGCAAAATATACAAGGAAGAAGCCCCTTTATGAGGTAGATTATACAAACAAAGGCATCAAAATTGAAGGTTTATACCTCCTTCAACATATAAATTCGTAAATGATTTCGATCGTTTACTCCACCAATCAAAAATAATTAATGTCGAAAAACTTAGTCATAGTGGAGTCCCCTGCCAAAGCAAAAACCATTGAGGGGTATTTGGGAAAAGATTTTACTGTAAAATCTTCATTCGGCCATGTGCGTGATTTGCCTGACAAGGGAATGGCAATCGACATTGAAAATGGTTTCAAACCTACGTATGAAGTGTCGGCCGATAAACAAAAACTAGTAAATGAATTAAAACAATTAGCAAAATCTTCGGATGAAGTCTGGTTAGCAACCGATGATGACCGTGAGGGAGAAGCCATTTCTTGGCACTTGAAAGAAGCTTTATCATTACCTGATAATACAAAACGAATTGTTTTTAGAGAGATTACCAAAAAAGCAATCCAAAATGCAATCGTTTCACCTCGTACGATTGACATGGACTTGGTGAACGCTCAACAAGCTCGTCGTTTACTTGACCGCTTAATTGGTTTTGAATTATCGCCTGTCCTTTGGTCAAAAGTTAAAAAAGGACTTTCTGCCGGTCGTGTACAATCGGTAGCTCTTCGTATTATTGTTGAAAGAGAGAGAGAAAATGACCTTTTTAACTCAAAGTCTTCATTCAAAATAACAGCATCCTTTATTTTACAAGGTAATAAAATTTTGAATGCCGAGTTACCTAAGAACTTTGAAACGGAAGCAGAAGCAAGAGGATTTTTAGAACGTTGTCTAGGACGTAGCTTCCAGATTAAAAGCTTAGAAACTAAACCAGCGAAAAAGAGTCCTGCCCCTCCTTTTACCACTTCGACACTTCAACAAGAAGCGTCTCGTAAACTAGGATATGCTGTTGCATCTACCATGATGTATGCTCAGAAACTATATGAAGCGGGTAAAATCTCTTATATGAGAACGGATTCAACGAATCTCTCGGAAGAAGCTGTTCAAAAAGCAAAAGATGCTATTTTAGACCAATTTGGCGAGAAGTATGTCTTTCCAAGACAGTATAAAACTAAAAATGAATCGGCTCAAGAAGCTCACGAAGCCATCCGTCCAACGGATTTCTCGGTAACTAAAGCGGGTGCAGATTTAAAAGAACAACGTTTATACGAACTTATTTGGAAGCGTGCTATTGCTTCGCAAATGGCAGACGCTCAACTAGAACGTACCACTGCAACAATTGCCATTGAAGCAAACTCAGAGGAATTAGTAGCTCAAGGAGAAGTCATTAAATTTGACGGCTTCTTAGCTGTCTATTTAGAAAGTAAAGATGATGAAGAGGATGAAGATAACGCTAAAATGTTACCTCCGCTTACAGTTGGCCAATTATTAGACTTGGATAAACTAAAAGCCTCTGAACGTTTTACTCGTCCTCCTGCTCGTTATACTGAAGCAAGTTTGGTAAAGGCTTTGGAAGAAAAAGGCATTGGTCGTCCTTCTACCTATGCCCCAACGATTTCGACGATTATCAAGCGTGAGTATGTAGTCAAAGAAGATCGTCCTGGAAAAGAACGTGAATTCAGAGAGTTAGTACTTCAAAACGATAATATCAGCGAAAAAACTAGTAAGGAAACTTACGGTACAGAAAAATCAAAACTATTCCCTACTTCTATCGGAATGGTGGTAAATGATTTCTTGGTATCTAACTTCAAAGAGGTTGTTGACTTTAAGTTTACGGCTGATATGGAAGATGAGTTTGACCAAATCGCACAAGGTAAAGTAGAGTGGTCGAGTATGATTGCTGATTTCTATAAAGGCTTTCATGAAACCATCGAAGAAAGTAAAGGTGCTGAACGAGGTTCTGGTAGAGAATTAGGTATTGACCCTGTAACAGGTAAGAATGTCTCGGTAAAACTTGGCAAGTTTGGTCCTTTCATTCAACTAGGTGAGAATACGGAAGAAGAAAAAGCCGTTTTTGTTAACCTTCCCAAAGATAAATTGATTTCTTCGATTACGTTAGAAGAAGCCCTTGCGGTACTTGATTTACCCAAATTACCACGAGAAGTCGGTTTCTTTGAAGATTTACCTGTTATCATTGGTGCAGGAAAACTTGGCCCTTATGTAAAACACGATGATAAATTTGTAAGTCTTGAGGTTACAGATGACCCTTATACCATTGATGAAGCTCGTGCAATTGAATTAATCAAAGCAAAACGTAGCCAAGATGCAAATGATGCTTTAGGAGAATTTGAAGGCTTACCCGTTATTACAGGAAAAGGACGCTTTGGTCCGTATGTAAAACACGATGGCAAATTTGTTTCGTTAGGTAAAACAGATTCCTTGACTTCTATTACCTTAGAAAGAGCCATCGAATTAATTGTTGCAAAACGCAATCAAGAAGCCAATAAATACATTAAAGAATTTGCCGAAAATGAAACGGTGAAGGTCGTGAATGGTATGTATGGACCTTACATCCAAATTGGAAAACGTAATGTCAAGATTCCTAAAGATATGGTGGCCGCAGAGCTTACGTTAGAAGATTGTTTGAAACTAGCCGAAGATACTCCTGCTAAACCTGCTAAAGGAAGAGCTAAAAAATAAGTATTCCAAAGCCGAATCTCTTGAAAGAGGTTCGGCTTTTTGTTGAAAAACCGTGTAGATGAAAAGAAATCCCTTGAAGTTTCATCGGTGATTCTTATCTTTGAATACATCAATAAACAAGTTGTACCATCACATTATGAGAAAAATCGTCGCTCTTTCCTCCATCTTGACCATGCTTACATGGACATTTTCCTTTGCTCATCTCCACGATAACAGCACCCTTATTCAGCCTACTAGCAGAGACAGCCTACAAATTACCCAACTACTTGACTCCTTCAATCTAGCAGCAGCCAATGCTGACTTCGACAAGTACTTTAGTTTTTTTGCAGAAGATGCCATTTTTATTGGAACGGATGCCACAGAACGTTGGGATAAAGTTGGTTTCATGAACTGGGCAAAACCTTTTTTCACTAAAAAAACAACCTGGAATTTCAAAGCCTTAGAACGTCATATCTACTCGGATAAGACAGGAAAAATAGCATGGTTTGATGAATTACTCACTACACAAATGAAAATTTGTAGGGGTTCTGGTGTCCTTGTAAAAATGGGTAGCCAATGGAAAATCAAACAATATGTTTTATCCATGACCATCCCAAATGCTCAAATAGATACGATTATTCAGCTTAAAGCTCCTGTAGAAAATACGCTTATCGATGCCTATTTAAACAAGAAATAAGGCTCTCTATTATGTAGCAAGTTTAGAATCCATCAATCTCATTACCATGCTTCCATTCAGCGAACTGCTTATTTTTGCTTTTGCAGCCTTCATCTTGGTTATCAGCCCAGGCCCTAATATGATTTACCTAATTTCTCGCTCCATTACACAGGGGAGAAAAGCAGGCTTGATTTCGTTGGCAGGAATCATTTGTGGGTTCTTATTTCATATCGTCTTGGTGTCTTTTGGCTTAACAGCCCTCCTGTTGACCATTCCTTTGGCCTATACTGTCCTTAAAACAGCGGGCGTAGGTTATCTGTTGTATTTAGCCTATCAAGCGATAAAACCCAATGCTAAACAGCTCTTTGACACAAACCCTCACCTACCCGATGATCGAGCGAGTAAGCTTTTCAGTATTGGATTTCTAACCAATGTTCTTAATCCTAAAGTTGCAGTTTTTTATCTTTCATTTTTTCCTCAATTTATCAAACCACAATATGGCTCGGTTATCCAACAAAGCCTAGCACTTGGTCTTACTCAAATCAGTGTTAGTTTTACGGTCAACTTTCTTATCGTTCTCAGTGCCGCAAAAATTTCTCATTTCTTTAGAGAACAGCCTTCTTGGGTGAAAGTGCAAAAATGGTTTATGGCAAGTATTTTAACAGGACTAGCGTTAAAGATGGCACTGACAAAGGCTAAATAATCAGCATTTTTCGTTTCATCAGCTCTCAATTATTGGATAAAAATGACCACAATCATTTTTTATCCTTACGAGAATAGTCTTGTACAGTCTTGAAAAACTAACATTTATTTAGTAGCTTTACTTATATAAAAGCTGCTTATTGACTTCCCCCACTTTCTAGCTCAATAATCAGCACAATCAATTACGTATGCTTCCCCACTTATACGTACTTGGTTGGATTCATTTCCTTACTTAACCACTTTATACAGATGACTAGACGAATCCACCGTTTAGTGAAAAACTATTCCCTAGTATTTTCACACGCTACTCAAAAAATCAATCGATATTTACTCATTTTAGTAGGATTTGGACTCAGTGCCTGTAACGATTCGTGGAATGAGGTACAACCCCTCAGCACCAATATATCTACCGACAAAATAGAAGCAACGAGTACTTATCAAAAAGTAACTAAAAGTAATTCCGCTAAAATCATTGCTCATTATATGCCTTGGTTTCAGTCAAAAGAAGTATCTGGTAGCTGGGGAATGCACTGGACAATGGCAAACCGTAATCCAGATATAATTGATGCTAACGGCAAAAGACAGATTGCAGCCAACTACTATCCCATCATTGGCCCTTACGATTCTAACGACCCTGATTTATTGATGTATCATGCCATTTTATTGAAATTAAGTGGTATCGATGGCGTATTCTTTGATTGGTATGGCACAATGGACTTTAGTGATTGGAGAAATATTAAGGAACGTACCGAAAATGCAGTTGCTATCTTTAATAAAGCAGGCTTAGAATTTGGAATCGTTTATGAAGACTATGTACTCAAGGTTGCCGAAAAAAATAAGCTTACGTCTTCTGCTGTAACGGCTGGACAAAATGACATGAAGTATTTGAACTCCACCTTTTTTAATAACCCGTTATATTTGAAATACAATGGCAAACCGATACTACTAAATTTTGGGCCTTCAGGAGTGAATGACCCACAACAATGGAATGATATTTTTTCGGTACTTAAAAGTAACGAAAAACCATGTTTTCTTCCTCTGTGGTATCATAGCCAACTTACAGGAGGCAACAGTTCGGGAGAGTTTGCATGGGTTGCTCAAAACCATTTAGAAACCCTTAACAGTTTCTATAAATCTCGAGTAAAAGACATCAATGCTTCCCTTTACTTTGCGTCTGTTTACCCAGGCTTTGATAGCTTTTATGACCAAGGTGGTTGGGGAGGAAACTGGTGGTCTATTAGCCATAAAAATGGTCAAACCTTACGAGAAACGATTCAACTTGCTCAAAATAACCAAAGTAAATACATCCAGTTAACCACATGGAATGACTTTGGCGAAGGCACAATGCTTGAACCAACCAAAGAGTTAGGCTACAGTTATTTAAAACAAATTCAGCAATTAGCGGGA
>JALRIJ010000609.1 GCA_023255485.1 Flectobacillus sp. | reverse complement strand
GGGTGAAAGAATATTGGGTGGTTTTTCCAGAAGAAAAGGTGATAAGTGTCTATTTACTAAACGAAGAAAAACTAGAATATGAGTTGGTAAAACATTTTGAGAAAGGGGAAAAAGTGAAAGTCAACGTGTTGGAAAATCTAGTGATTGACCTAGATGATATTTTTGATTAAGAAGCTGTTTAAATTTTATCTTAAAACGTAATAATATACCTAGTTCTTAACCAATGATTCCCCTTAGCGGGTGAATTTATTCACCCGTTACGAGAAAGTTTAAAAGCTTCTAAAACAAAAAGCCACAGGTACGTAAATGACCCGTGGCTTTTTGTTTATACTTTTAACTGATTAAATCTCTACTAACATGGCTCCGTAAGAGTATCCTCCACCGAAAACAGTAACAATAATTTTTTCTCCTTTTTTGAAAACAGCTTTCTTTTCATCCATCGCAATGGCACAACCAGCACAACCTGTATTGCCTAAGTATTGGATGTTAGATACCATTTTCTCTTCAGGTACGCCAAGTGTTCCTGCTACATTTTTAGTGATACGCAAATTAGCTTGGTGTGGAATAACATACGAAATATCATTTACCGTAAGGTTGTTATCGGCCATGATTTTCAAACTCACTTTAGGCATGTAAGTACAAGCGTTGATAAAGACATCTTTACCGTAAGGCATATATAATCCATTACCAAGTGGTTTTAGCAATAC
>JALRIJ010000608.1 GCA_023255485.1 Flectobacillus sp. | reverse complement strand
CTGGAGTTCAGACGTGTGCTCTTCCGATCTAAGAAGACAAGTGGATGTATTATTCCAAGAAGAGTTGGTGGTAATCCTTTCCACAAAGCAAGAACGCCCTCGGATTTAGAGATGTTTTTGATGTTTTGAAACATAGAAAAGACTCCGTGGTGATACTTTTGCTTGAAGTGAGTGTCGCATGCAGAGTTAAAAATTTCAACCTGCATTCTTGACCTCAACAGCCACAGGGGATTGGTTATCACAGAGCAACACGTACCTGCCAGACCAGCGGATAAAGAGTACAGGGCCACGTCGTCGTTCGTGTAACCAAAGTCTGCCTTGAGCTTCAGCTTGCACTGCTCGTACGCTGGCATGTACAGCGTGTTGAACACAGGGATTACGAACACTGAGATCGTGTAGCCACGGTACATTCCCTGCAAGCCTTCGTTGGCTAAGACGCGTCATATCGACCTCAGACTATATCTAATCCCGTCATGCTAGATTTCCCCCTAAATCTAAATCCGCGTTTTCAAAACTTCAAGAGGGTAGAGTAAAGATACAGCTGTAACCGTTGCGAAGTTGCTGATGGCTGACCTGAGCAGGTAATCCCTTTTACCATTCCTCTACTAAACACCGATTAGGTTTCTGTAAATCTAACTTACTGATGCCTTTAAGTCCATTTATAATAATATGAATTATTATAGTGATGGGGTTTTGGGGTTTTGGGG
>JALRIJ010000607.1 GCA_023255485.1 Flectobacillus sp. | reverse complement strand
TCAATTTGGATGATTTTAATGCCTGCTTTTTCTAAATCAAGGACTTCATCCCGAATGGCAAGGGCTAACTGAAATGCGGTTTCACTACGAGCCTGATCGTCACGTACAAACGACCACTGTAAAATCGTAATTGGCCCTGTAAGCATTCCCTTCATTAATTTGTCAGTATGAGACTGTGCGAGACTAGACCATTTAACCGTCATAGGAACAGGACGCTCTACGTCGCCATAAATAATCGGTGGTTTTACGCAACGGCTACCATAGCTTTGTACCCAAGCGTGTTGGGTAAAAGTGTAACCAGCTAATTGTTCTCCGAAATACTCTACCATGTCGTTTCGCTCAAACTCCCCATGAACTAATACATCCAACCCAACGGATTCTTGCCAACGGATAGAATCCACGATGGCATCTTCCAAACGAGCTTCATAATCTGCTAAAGAGATGGTCCCTTTTTTATAACTAGCACGTAACTGACGCACCTCATCTGTTTGAGGAAACGAGCCAATGGTTGTCGTAGGAAAAAGAGGTAATTGTAAGCGTTCTTTTTGGATTTTCTGACGTACTGAAAACATACTTTGACGTTCAAAATCCGTCTTTTGAATACCTTTTACACGGGCTTTAACAGCAGGTTTATGAATTAAATCCGACTGCTTTCTGTTTTGAATGGCTGCGATGTTGGTATGATAGGCCTCTTGTACCAACGGAGCTA
>JALRIJ010000606.1 GCA_023255485.1 Flectobacillus sp. | reverse complement strand
GATTTAGCGTTTCTGGAATTTGATAAAGCAGACTGGCATTATCGCAGTGAAAATCCCGTAGCCATGCGTTGGCGTGGAATGGCTCATTATGCCAACGGACGCATTAAAGAAGCCAAAAGAGATTTAATCAATGCGGCTGAACATGGAGATGAAGATGCAGCGTTTATTTTGAGAACAAGTTTCTCGTATATCAAGAACATGTTGAACTAATGTCTAATATAATCTCGCATTCTCACCCTGACAGGGTCGCTGACCGCTTTCAGGGTGAGAACGCTTTTCTTAAAAGCCATTCCTACCAACAAAAAAAGTGAATTGCGATTAATGAAAACCCCAATTCACTCTACCTTAAAAAAGATTCAATTCTTTTCTTACTTTCCTTTCGCTGCCCAAACTGCTGCTTTTGCTAAAGCGGCTTTGTCGGCAGTACGAGCTTTTACGTACGTTGCCAAAAAGCGGTAAGTCTCTTTATTCGTACTTGCATCTACTACAGATTCCAATACTTGAATTGCTTTGGCAGGCTGATTTTCTCTAAAATACGCATTCGATTCTTCCCGAATTACACGCCCATCAATCGATTTCTTATTAACTCCCAACTTTGCTAAATTAGCCCGTACTTGATTGATTTTAGCTACTGAATAACGCATTCCTCTGCTCGAATACAGCGAATACATAATGATATTTTCGACTGTTTGTTTCACCAATTTCTTATCATATTT
>JALRIJ010000605.1 GCA_023255485.1 Flectobacillus sp. | reverse complement strand
ACAGCTTCACTATCCTTTTGAAAACAGAGAAAAATTTGAGAAAAACTATCCTGGAGATTATATCGTTGAGTATAAAGGTCAGGTCAGAGCGTGGTTCCAGAGGATGCATATTATGTCGAGTTTAATTTTCAATTCCAGATGTTTTAATAACGTCATTGTCACCGGAGTTATGGCTGGAACTGATGGTAGAAAGATGAGTAAAACTTATAAAAACTACCCTGATTCCAAAGAGATAATTAATAAATACGGTGGGGATGCTCTACGTTTATACTTAATGGGATCAACACTCATGTCAGGTGAAAATACCAATTTTGATGAAACCGAGTTAAAAAATAAATCACGAAATGTATTAAACCCTCTCTGGAATTCTGTAATGTTCTTTTTAATGTATGCCGAGACTAACAAGTGGGACTTAAAAAACTATGTTGAATCTGAAAACGTTCTTGATAAATGGATAAAAATTAGACTAAATCAAACAATTGGGGAAATTGATGATTATCTAATTTCTTATAATATACCTCCGGTAATTAAATCCATTGAGGATTTCGTTGATGATTTGTCCAGATGGTATGTTAGAAGATCAAGAGACAGAATATCCTCCGGTGATAGTGAAGCATTATCAACTTTATACAAAGTTTTGGTTGAATTTTCAAAAGCTTCTGCTCCAGTAATTCCATTTATTTCAGAAAATATTTACAGATTTTTACGACAAGAAAGTG
>JALRIJ010000604.1 GCA_023255485.1 Flectobacillus sp. | reverse complement strand
AGGTTTATCGGCTCATATTTGGGGACGTAACCTTTTCAATAAAGACTATTTCGAACAACTTTTACCAGCCGGAGGAAATGCAGGACATTATGCCGGTGTATTGGGCGACCAAAGAACCTATGGCATTACTTTGAAATACACGCTATAATACAAAAAAAAATCAAAACACTAATTACCAATAACTTAACAGTCTATTCAGCATAAAAGTCGTAACTTTAAGAGAAAATGAGGCTATGAAAAATTATGCAATGAAACTGGTAGGATTTACAACGGTGTATGTGTTTGTATTTGCAGGTCTCAATCAAACGAATGTTGATTTGAGAATGATAATGAGTTTACATCTTATAGGTGTTATTTTGATCCCTTACATGACGTACTGTGTTCTCACGGATAAATACAAAACCAATAGAACATTTAAAGACTGGTACGAAGATCATCCGATTACAACTTTGGATGAAGGAAATGAAGAAGAAACCTAACTGTTTAATCCAATAACTAAAAATCCCTTTACAGACTATGCTTTGTAAAGGGATTCTCTAATAGGTAGATATATCAGATTATTGCCAACTTTCAATCATTTTTTGAACCTCAGCTTGACTATGAATTCTTCCTGATTTTATATCATCCTCTGATTCAGCAATCATTTTGTCTTTTTTTAGTTGGACACTATATGCTTTTGCCATTTCATAGAACATCTTGATAAATTTTTCATCGCCTTCAT
>JALRIJ010000603.1 GCA_023255485.1 Flectobacillus sp. | reverse complement strand
AGAGGGACAACTAAAATTTTTAACTATGAGTATTTTTGCAGCTTACTACGTAATATGCGTAGTGTATTGTTTCTATCAATTAAATAAAAAATATAGAAACAGAGGTGTTGATTATGGAACATCACCTGAATTAGATTCCATTATGGTATTAGTGATGGCGTGGATTTTAGCACCCATTGATGTATCAATAACTTGGATTAGAATGGTAAAAGAAGCTGAAGAAGCTAAAAGAAGACAAGAGAAACAAGTTCTTTAATGGAGAGTTACCCAAGTTGGTGAAGGGGGCAGTTTGCTAAACTGTTAGGTCGTCCGCGGCGCAAGGGTTCGAGCCCCTCACTCTCCGCACATTGTAGTGTGACGAAACTTTGGCAGACGTGCCCTCCTGTCTCGGGGGTGTGGATAAAGAAATAGACAAGTGATATGGGGTAGACCACCTTTCCGGCCGGATGTGTTACTTGTTGAATCTCCACTTGAGTGGTTCGAATCCCTCCACTACAGCTAATAAACCAATAATTATAATAAATGAAAATGTAATGAAAAAATTTAGAACTCTCTACGGAACTCCAATTCCAAATGTAATTGAATACATCAGAGAGTACATCTCAACAAGAGAGAATGTGGAAATTCTTATTGGTTCAGACTCACAATGTTACGGTAATAAAAAAACAATTTTTGGTGTTGTAATTGCACTTTATGTTAAAGGAAAAGGTGCTCACGTATTAT
>JALRIJ010000602.1 GCA_023255485.1 Flectobacillus sp. | reverse complement strand
AGACACAGAAGACATCCAACCACAGGGGACACGAGTAACAATCATTTTTGAAGACGAAGAATAATACATCCTTAATAAAATATCCCTATTAAAATCTCTTAATCACTATGGTACAAATCATCGAAACCGAAAACCCCGCACAAATAGAAGTTCAACTAGTAGAACGTATTGAGGCCGTCATTGTAGAAGACATTATACAGGAAGCCGATGCCCTAAAACTACTCGTGGAACAACATTTTCCTAAAATTTCCATTGTAGGCATTGCCCACTCACCCGAAGCAGCCATCAACCTCATTCTCGAAAAACGCCCTATCCTCCTCTTTTTAGACATTCGACTCGGAGGTTCACTCGAAAGCTTTGATGTCATTAATGCCCTCTATGAGCGAGGTTTCAAACAATTTGCCCCCATATTCATAACGGGATATGGCTCAGAGCAATATGCCGTACAAGCACTAAAATATGCCGCCGCAGCCTATTTGAATAAACCAATTATCTTGAAAGAATTGGTTGAATCGGTGGAAGCAGCCCAAATAAAATTACTATCCAATACCTTTAACTTTGAGCTAAACGAAGTACAAATTCGACAAATTTTAGAACAGCTACGCAAACAAATTGCCCCTAAAACCATCTTTGTAGATGCACTAAATGGCGAAACAAAATCAGTTGAAATGAGCAACGTAGTTTTTCTGGCCGCCCATCATGGTATGTGCGACTTTGTGTTAAAGG
>JALRIJ010000601.1 GCA_023255485.1 Flectobacillus sp. | reverse complement strand
ACTTGCTTGAGAATCCTGCTGCGGCAAAATCTATTGCAGGCAAAATTATTGATGCAGCACGTGCGCGTGATGCTGCGCGTAAAGCCCGTGAAATGACCCGTCGTAAAAGTGCATTGGATATTGCGGGTTTGCCAGGTAAGTTGGCAGACTGTCAGGAAAAAGATCCTGCAATGTCTGAATTGTATCTGGTCGAGGGTGATTCTGCAGGTGGTTCGGCGAAACAAGGTCGTAACCGTAAAATGCAGGCCATTTTACCGTTGAAAGGTAAAATCCTAAACGTAGAACGTGCGCGTTTTGACAAGATGATTTCTTCTCAGGAAGTCGGTACGTTAATCACAGCTTTGGGCTGTGGGATTGGGCGTGAAGAATACAATCCTGATAAGTTGCGTTATCACAAAATCATTATCATGACCGATGCCGACGTTGACGGTTCGCATATTCGTACGTTGTTGCTCACATTCTTCTTCCGTCAAATGCCAGAATTGGTGGAACGTGGTCATATTTATATTGCCCAGCCACCGCTGTATAAGTTGAAAAAAGGTAAGCAAGAACAGTACATCAAAGATAATGAAGCTTTGGAAACTTTCCTGATTTCAAATGCAATTGATGATTTGGCTTTGCATATTAGTGCTGAAGCACCAGCGATTCGTGGTGAAGCTTTAGCCAATGTAATTGCTGATTATCAAACCTCGCAGAAGAGTTTACAGCGTTTAACCCAGCGTTATCCTGCA
>JALRIJ010000600.1 GCA_023255485.1 Flectobacillus sp. | reverse complement strand
GGTTCAATCTGGAGTATTTTCCCTCGTTTAGGTCAAAGTGAATTTAACAGTGCAGCGCTTTTAGGCGGGATGTTATTGCTGTATGGCTTATATGGTTTAGTTGCCAAACAACTACCGAACTTGTCGCGTTACGCGTGGGTCTTATCTCCATTGATTGGATATTTGGGTGGTGCATTGACCGTGGCGACTGGTGTCGTGGTGATTCCTGTGGTGCCTTATTTACAGTCTCTACATTTGCAGCGGGATGATCTGGTCCAATCTTTGGGCATGGCATTTACCGTTTCGACCATGTGTTTGGCTATATTTTTGCAGCAAAATCCTGTGGCTCATCTAGACATTAATTATCTATGGTCTGTTTTGGCCTTGATTCCTGCCTTATTTGGCATGTGGATAGGTACGCGAATACGCTATAAAATTGCAGAGCAGAAATTTCGTAAAGTCTTTTTCTGTGGTTTGATGGCTCTGGGTGGATATATGCTGCTTAGTCATTAAATTGGTCAGCTATGGCGTCGAGTTGAGGACGTTGTCGAATTAAAAATTGACTAAAATGTTGATAATCCATAGGTAATGTATCAAAGTTTTGTGCAGCCAAAAGTAATTTACGGTTGGCCCATGCGCCTTTTAAATGAATCTGCTGGAATGAATATAACTGTTGTAAGCGTTGGGCCGCCCGTTTGGGGATAATGGCAATGCCAACACCATTGGCAACGACTTGTGCAATTGCACCAAAATTAGGTAGGCGTAGGCGATATTGAATACTGCAGCCTAAGAGTC
>JALRIJ010000005.1 GCA_023255485.1 Flectobacillus sp. | reverse complement strand
AGTTCTATGTACGTACAACTGACGTTACAGGTACTATTTCTTTACCAGCTGGTGTAGAGATGGTTATGCCAGGTGATAACTTAACAATTGATGTTACGTTATTGAACGCAGTAGCTATGGACAAAGGTTTACGTTTCGCGATTCGTGAAGGTGGCCGTACAGTAGGTGCTGGTCAGGTAACTGAAATCTTAGACTAATCATCTTTAGATATATTAAAAAGAGCGTTACTGAAGAGTGACGCTCTTTTTATGAATTTATTTTTACTTTTTTTTTGAATGTTTAAATAAAATTACTATTTTTGCATTCCATTAGATACACGGGAATAGTTCAATGGTAGAATAGAGGTCTCCAAAACCTTTGATCAGGGTTCGAATCCTTGTTCCCGTGCATAATAAAGTTCCAAATTTTAGTATTTTTAATTTTAAGTTTTGCATATTTACGGTATAACTTAAAGTTTAAATTCTAAGATGTTGGAACTTTAAAGTTTATAGCGATTTGCATTTAGCTAATAGAATAGCTTGAATGTCTTTAAACATAAAAAAAACTTACAACCATGAATAAATTCTCTCAATTGGTTAAAGAGTCTTGGATTGAAGTTACAGAAAATGTAACGTGGCCACAGTTCAGTGAATTACAGTCAAGCTCAACACTTGTATTGGTAGCATCTTTACTTTTCGCTCTTGTAGTAGGAATGATTGACTTTTCGTTTAAGTCAGTTTTGGAACTATTCTATCAATCATTCTAATATTGAATTTAGGGTTTCGGAATGTTTGCCTTAACTACTTTCATATTTGAGAGTATTCTTAAGTTAATTACAGTACAATATCGCCGAAATCACTTTAATTGAAATCTATTTTATTAAGATGGCAGCAGAGACTAACTGGTATGTTTTGAGAGCAGTCTCGGGACAAGAAAAAAAAATAAAAGCTTACATTGAAAGCGAAGTAGGCAGACAAGGTCTTGCGGAATATGTTCCTCAGATTATGTTGCCTTCTGAGAAAATATTTGAACTACGTAACGGTAAGAAAATTATTCGTGAGAAAACCTTATTCCCAGGTTATGTATTCATTGAAGCTGATATTAAGTATGGTGAGGTATCTCACATTATCACTTCTACTCCTGGTGTAATTGGATTCTTGAGCTGGAATGATGGTAAAACTTCAAAGACGCCAATTGCCTTACGTCAAAGTGAGATTAAACGCATTTTAGGCAAAATTGATGAAGTAGCCATTGTAGAAGAAGTAGCTCAATCGTCTTCGTTCACAAAAGGTGAAATAGTGAAAGTTATCGATGGTCCTTTCTCTGGTTTCGATGGAACTATTGAGGATATTTATGAAGATAAAAAGAAATTGAACGTGATGGTTAAAATCTTTGGTCGTAACACACCAGTGGAGTTGAACTACTCACAAGTAGAAAAATAATAAAATTAGATAAAAATAGAGACTATTCTTGCAAAAAGGATAGTCTCTATTTTTTTAGCTATAGAATGAGATGCGAACACGAGTTTTTTGGATTCATCCCCAAGTTGGTATTATGGGGCGTCCAATGGGAGGAGATGATTTCTTGGAAGAACTTAACTATTGGCAAAAATTAGAAGTAAAAACTGTTGTGAGTTTACTGACAGATGAAGAAAATGAAGAACTTGATTTAGAATTTGAGCGTATGGATTGCATACGAGCAGGTTTTGAATTTATTAAGTTTCCAATTGAACCGAAAAGTGTTCCTGATAGTTTATTAAAAACAAGGACATTGCTTACTCATTTGTTACTTCAAGTGGAGCAAGGGAGTAAAGTATTACTGCATAGTAGAACTGGAGTAGGTCGATCGGTAACGTTGGGTATACTCTTGTTAGTCAAGTTAGGTTTATCTCTTAATGAGGCTTTAGGTAAGGCCATTCAAATTAGAGGAATCACGGTTCCAGATCAGGAAGAACAACTAAGATGGCTGAAAACTTATTTACAGAGGTAATACTTGGGTCAGATTTATAGGTAAAAGAATAAGGATATGAATAAATATCAGTTAACATTTTCATTCAATGTAGATGAAGAGTTTATGAAATTAGTACCTCGTCATAGAATGATTATCAATGAGCTAATTATGAGAGGGATAATTGAGTCGTATGCTATTTCGGTGGAATCAAGCAAAGGCTGGATTCTCGTAAATGCAAAAAATAAAGGAGAAGTTCGTGGTTATTTAGAACAGTCTCCTCTATTTTCTTATTTTTCTGATTTAGAAATTGATCAATTGATGGTCTATGATTCACAAATGTATCGCTTTCCCAAAATGGTACTGAATTAATGTAATTATTCAGCTACCGTTGCTGCTTCAGCATTTTGATCAATGATAAATGCTTCAGGTAGAGCGACAGATACAATATTGTACCAGCTGATAATTTTTTTCACGTCAGAAGCATATACTCTTTCACGGTCGAAGTTAGGAGCTACTGTTGCTAGGAAATCAAATAATTCGGCATCTGTTGCTTTTTTTGTATTTAGCTCTACACGCTCTCCGTGTGTATTTCTGATTGCCAAGAAAATATCACCTAGTGGAGTTGCGTTATCCTGATGATCGGCCATATATACTGAAATGTCTTTTAATACCGATACACGAGCATTGGCTCCAACGACAGAGCGTGCTTTTTTCCCATCTAGACTTTCAACGATAACGCCAGTACGAGTAGGTTTTAAAATACGATATAAGCCACCTTGTCCAGCAATGTTTGCTACTTCTCTTAATAATTCCATAAACTTTTAATGATTTTGTTTTTGCAAAAATAGCTATTAAACAGTAGTTCTACTAAAAATACCAATAGAACAGGTTTAAATTCATTAATAATACCCTTTTTGCTTTCTCTAAATATAAAATAATTGTGATTCGATTTGATGGATTTAACTATGCTTTACTTTCTAAATTAAGTTCTTCAATAGCTTTTAAAATCTCTTCTCGTCCGATTCCATCAACGGAAGAACTGACAAAATAGTATGGCATTTCTTCCCAAGTTTCTAACATTTTAGTGGTGTAGCTTTCTAAATTCTTAAGAGCTGCTGTTTTTGAAAGTTTGTCTGCTTTCGTAAATACGATATAAAAAGGGATATTACTTTCGGCTAGTTTGGCCATAAATTCAGTATCCACTTTTTGTGGGTCATGTCGAATATCAATAAGAACAAACGTGCATTTTAGGTTTTCACGGTAGTGTAAGTAGTCAAAAATCATTTGTTCAAACTTCTCTCTTTCTGTTTTGCTCACTTTAGCGTAGCCATAACCTGGTAAATCGACGAGGTACCAGCTTTTATTAATTAGGAAGTGATTAATAAGTTGTGTTTTACCTGGTGTTTGTGATGTTTTCGCAAGGTCTTTTTTTTGAACAATAGAATTAATCAAAGACGACTTTCCTACGTTCGACCTGCCAATAAAGGCATATTCGGGCCTATCAGGTGTTGGGCATTTTTGATATTCTGTATTACTTTGTACGAATATAGCTTCGGTGATTTTCATAAAAAAAATATTAATGGAAGACGTTTTTGAGACAAAATTGATTAAAACGATTCCTGAAATTTCAATAAATCATCATTTAATTAAGTACGTAAGGCACTTCGATGATTTAATTACACAAATTTACGTATTTACTAGCTAGATACTTGTGTATCTGAGTGCTTACTTTTCTAAGAGCTGTTTTTTTTTCTAGAATAGTAGAAAAAAAGTCCTCAACTATTTCCTTTTTGGGGAATAATTTGCCAGCTTTGTACTATGTCTAGTAGTAGTCCATTAAAATTCGCCGCTTTTTCTTCTTTACATATCTTCAGTGAAGGTATTCCTTACGATAGTCAAGATAAATATTAGTACTTACGATTAAGTTTATGTGACAAAATGCCATTTGGTGTTTCCTATATATTAGAATATTACTATTTGAAGTATTTGTGACTTTGCTTTTAATCAAAAGCCTTATATATTTGCTTAATAAACCCTTATAACACCTGATTTATTTCTGACAACAATGAAGAAACATTACCTTTCGCTGCTTTATACAGCGGCTACCATCAGTTTGGTCAGTACTGCGGCTAATGCCCAAAATGACCTACCACCTAACGCTGTTAGTGGTAAATGTTACGCAAAATGTTTAAAGCCTGCTCAGTTTACGACAAAAACAGAACAATATGTAGCGAAAGCGGCTGGTAAAACATTGAATGTTGTTCCTGCTGTATTAGGGACAGAAACACAGTCTGTGTTAACTAAGGAAGCAGCGAAACGTTTGGAGGTTGTTCCTGCAACTTACAAAACGGTATCAGAGCAAGTATTGGTGAAAGAAGCTGGTAAGGTTGTAACGGTTGTTCCTGCGGTATTCAAGACAGAGACAGAATCTGTATTGGTGAAAGCGGCGTCAAAGCGTTTAGAGGTAGTTCCTGTTCAGTATAAGACAGTGACAGAGCAGATTTTTGTTGGTGGGTGTCCTACTGGTTCATTTGCAGCTGGTTCATGGGATAATACACGTAAGGCTTTTCTTCGTCCAGATGGCTCAGTTGTTACGGGGTCTCCTTGTAAGAAAATTGAAGTTGTTCCTGCGGTATTAAAGACAGAAACAGAGCAATATGTAGCCAAAGCTGCATCTAAAACTTACACGGTAATTCCTGCTGTTTATAAAACAGAGACAGAGAAATACCTTGTTAAGCCTGCCTATAATCGTTTAGAGGTGATTCCTGCGGAATACAAAACGGTTACAGAGACGATATTGGTAAAAGAAGCTGCAAAGGTGTTAACCGTTGTTCCTGCAACCTTCAAAAAAGTTACGGAACAGGTATTGGTAAAAGATGCGTTCAAAACCTTAACTCCTGCTCAATTTTCTTACAAAACGCTTACTGAAAATATTTTAGTGAAAGAAGCGTCGAAGCGTTTAGAAGTAGTACCTGCTACTTACAAAACCGTTACTGAAAATATCTTAGTAAAAGATGCTGTAACCACGTTAACGACTACACCTCCTGTGTATGAAACAGTTACAGAGAAAGTGAAGATTCGTGATGAATATACGAAGTATGAAAAAGGTAAGGCTGACCCAGGCTGTTTATCTGCTAACCCAGATGATTGTCGTATCCTTTGTTTAGTAACGGTTCCTGCAGAATACAAGACAATCACGAAGCAAGTGTTAAAAGTGCCTGCTGGAGTGAAAGAGGTTACGACTCCTGCTCAATATACAACGATTACGAAACAAATGGTGGCAACTCCTGCTACAGTACGTGAAATCCCTGTTCCTGCTGAGTACAAAACATTTACAAGACAATTATTGGTATCGCCAGATCCAAGTGCTTATCCTGTAAATGGGGTTGCAAAAGATGCTGCTACAGCTGCTCAGTACGAAACAATTACCCGTGAAGTAGTTGATCAACCTGCTCGTGTAACTGAAACGGCTATTCCTGCTGAGTACAAAACAATTACAAAAACGGTAATTGCTCGTTCTCCATCGACTCGTGAAATTGCTATTCCAGCTGAGTATGCTTCGATTACCAAACAAGTATTGGTGAAAGACGCAGAAGTGAAAGAAACGGTTATCCCTGCGGTATATGCAACACGCACAAAACAAGTGATTGCATCTCCTGCTGCTACTCGTGAAGTAGATGTGCCAACACCATGTGTAGCACCTGGTACTCCAGCAACGTCTGGAGCAGCAGCTTTGGCAAATGGAGCTAGCTGTTACCAAACAGTTACCAAACAATTGGTTGCTTCTCCTGCTACTACTCGTGAAATCGAAATTCCTGCAGTATATGCAACCCGTACAAAGCAAGTATTGGTTTCTCCTGCAACGACAAAAGTTACAGAGATTCCTGCTCAGTACGAAACTCGTACAAAACAAGTGGTTGCAACTCCTGCTACAACTCGTGAGGAAGCAATCCCAGCAGAGTACAAAACAGTTACCAAGACATTGGTTAAAACTCCTGCTAAAACAACAGAAACAACAATCCCTGCTGAATACAGTTCTTACACAACTACTGCTCAAACGGCGGCTAATTCGTATGCTGAGTGGGTTGAAGTATTGTGTGGCAATAAGTTAACAGTTGAAAAGATTATCCAGATTCAACGTGCATTGAAAGCTAAAGGTTACGATCCAGGCCCAATTGATGATATCATTGGTGCAAGAACGAAAGCTGCTATCTTACAGTTCCAAAAAGATAATAACTTATCAACTGGTAATGCGTTAAGTTTAGAGACATTAAAAGCATTAGGTGTATCTGAGTAAGATAGTTGATAAATGCGATTTAAAAGCCCCAGAAAATCATTCTGGGGCTTTTGTCTTTCTAGGAAAGTAGTTATCTGTGGCGTGATTTTTGTTATTATTCCTACTGTAAAACCAACCCATTATTCTTACAATGTTACATAAAAAACTAGTACTAGGATTTCTCTTGGTTGCTTTCAATAGTATTTCAACTTTTGCTCAAAATATTCTTGAAGTAGCTTTCTTCCAAAATACCTATAATGTATTATTAGAAGAAGCTCAGCGTTTAAAAAAGCCAATGATGCTTGTTTTTTCAACGAAGAATTCTAGTACTTCTGTACAAATGGATAGTGCCACCTTATCGAATGTATTTGTAGCATCGTACATTAGTCTTAATTATTTAGCCAAAAAGATAGATATGACCGAAGAAGGAGACAGCCGTTTGTTGAAAAAATATGGCGTAAAGCAATTTCCGACAACGCTTTTTTTGGATAGCAAAGGACGTGTTATAGGGAAAATGGAGGGCTTTTATCCTGCAGATTTTTTCATGAAAGTGATGACTAATAACTTAGCTAGAAGTAAAAAGATGTATCAAGCTCAGGCAACTTATGATGTATATTTATCAAGTCTATGAACTGATTTATAACAATTTTCGCTTGTTTTACAGAGCAACTAAATCCACTGTGTAAAAACAATCGTATCTTTGTGGAGTAAAACGGTTGGTCGAAGCCTTTTCGATAGCAAATTCGTTTTATCATTAAACATGGAAATTTTACAGAACGATTTACTTTTAAGAGCTGCTCGTGGAGAGCAGGTAGAGCGTGTCCCTGTGTGGATGATGCGTCAAGCGGGAAGAATTTTACCTGAATACCGTGCTGTTCGTGAGCAGGCAGGGAGTTTTATTCAACTTGCTACTAATCCTGAATTAGCGGCAGAGGTGACGATTCAACCTGTTGATATTTTAGGTGTTGATGCGGCTATTATTTTTTCAGATATATTGGTTGTGCCAGAAGCAATGGGTTTACCCTATATTATGGAAGAGCGAGTTGGGCCTATTTTCCCAGAAGTCATTAAATCAATGGCAGATGTGGACAAGCTAGAAGTTGCTAATCCGCATGAAAAATTAGCGTATGTGCTAGACGCTATCAAAATTGTAAAGGCAGAATTGAATGGCCGTGTTCCTCTGATTGGCTTTGCAGGCGCTCCTTTTACCTTGCTTTGTTATATGCTAGAAGGAAGAGGTTCAAAGACATTCTCTAAAGCGAAAAAGTATTTGTACTCTGATGCAGCTCTTTCTCATGCCCTTTTACAAAAAATAACCGATACTACGATTGCTTACTTGAAAGCTCAAATCGCTGCGGGGGCAAACCTTGTTCAGATTTTTGATTCGTGGGCAGGTATTTTATCTCCAGCTCAGTATAAAGAATATTCCTTGCCTTATATCGCTCAAATTTGTGATGCTATTACAGAAGTTCCTGTAACCGTTTTTGCAAAAGGTGCATTTTTTGCAAGAGAAGATATGGCGAAATTGAACTGCGAAACGATTGGCTTAGACTGGAATATGGATATTGCAGAGTCTCGTCGTTTAATTGGAGCTAATAAAACATTACAAGGAAATTTAGACCCATGTGTGTTGTATGCTTCTTTTGATGAAATTAAAAAGCAAACTCGCTCCATGCTAGACCAATTTGGTGGTCAACGACATATTGCTAATTTAGGACATGGTGTTTATCCTGACACCGATCCCGAAAAGGTAAAATGTTTTATAGAGACCGTTAAAGAATATAGTATCTAATGTAACTAAATGAGAATTAACCCCGACGTAAGCGAATAGGCTTAGGTCGGGGTTTTTTAATGTATTTTTTCTAGTTGGTAATGAATCAATTAGGTTGTTTCGATAAGATTAGGGCTTGATTATTTCTACCTTATGGGATGTTTACTTAACTTTGTTTATAATCTACTACATACGGAGTAAATGTACCACCACTAACATCAAGGAATGAGTATTATAACTAATAAACGTAACCAAACAATTGATTTTTTAAGAACAATCGCTGTGGCACTAACTCTTTTTAGACACTTCGGTATTGATGTATTTCTCTATAAAATCGGATGGATTGGGGTTGACTTGTTTTTTGTACTGAGTGGTTTTTTGGTTTCAGGATTACTCTTCAATGAGTATAAAAAGACAGAACGTATCAACTTTGTTCGATTTGTCGTTCGTAGGGGCTTAAAAATTTATCCCTTATTCTATCTGTTACTTGTTGCTTTTTTAGTAGAAACAAAAATTAATCCTTCCCTAACGCTATCTATTCCTCTGTTCATTGCCGAAGCCCTTTTTTACAAGAATTATGTAGGAGGGAATATATTTTTGGTGCATACGTGGTCTATTGATGTAGAAGAGCATTTTTATTTGGCTTTACCCCTTGTGTTGCTGTTGTTAGTACAAGTGAATAAGAAAGCAAAAAATCCCTTTAAAGCACTTCCTTTGCTTTTTATTTTGGTCGCTATTGCTTGCTTAGCGATGCGTATTTATACCAATCATATTCATCCGACTTTTGAGCATATTACCCATGTAAGTCCTACCCACTTACGGATAGATTCACTTTTCTTTGGAACGCTACTCTCTTATTTTTACAACTTTCATTTTGAAGCCTTAAAAGCCTTTATTACCAATAACCAGAAACTCATTCTTATCGGTTCGGCTTTGTGTTTGTTGCCAGCTCTTATTTTATGGGATAAAAACCTATTTATGCTTACGGGTGGTTTCACCTTAGTGTATTTGGCATTTGGTGGAATATTATTAGTGGGTATTTTTTCAGCCTATGAAGTCCCTGCTTTTTTGGTTCCTATCTATCAATTTAGTGCTCATATAGGTTTGTACTCTTATGCTACTTATATTCTCCATTGGCCTTTATATTGTTGGTTTATTTATCCTAATATTGCGTATTATGACACCCATTATTCAGTACGCTTAGTGGCTTTTATTATCTATTTTATTACCTGTTTTGGAATGGGGTGGCTTTTTTCTAAAACAATTGAAATTCCTTTTTTAGCACTCAGAGATAAATTATTTCCAAGTACTTCAAAAGCATTATAGTACCTCGCTATTGCAAGTTAAACGGCTTTAGCAGAGGTTATTTCTTGCCTATTATCAAAATTGCTAGATGGATTGTTTTATCTTTGCAGCATTTTGAGGCTATCAATTATAATAACTGTTTCTTTTACTTATTATAAAAAATAAAATTTCTTATGAAGTTATCAATCATTGTACCTGCATATAACGAAGAAAAAACAATACAGGTTATTTTGAATAAAATCAATGAGGTTGAATTAATTAATGGCATTGAAAAAGAGTTGGTCATTGTAAATGATGCTTCTAAAGATGACACAGAAGGACAAGTGACATTATTCAGAAATGCTCATCCGAACCTCCTCATTACCTATCAAAAACATGAAATAAATAAAGGAAAAGGAGCAGCTATTCATACAGGTATTAAGGTAGCACAAGGCGATTTTATTATTGTTCAAGATGCGGACTTAGAATATGACCCCAATGAAATCAATATTTTATTGAAGCCAATTATTGATGGCTTTGCCGATGTCGTGTATGGCTCTCGATTTATAGGAGGCAAACCTCATCGAATTTTATTTTTCTGGCATACGATCGGAAATAAACTGTTGACCTTCTTGTCGAATATGTTCAATGACCTGAATTTAACGGATATGGAAACGTGTTATAAACTCTTCAAAGCCGATATTATTAAGAATATCAGTTTGAACGAAAAACGTTTTGGTTTTGAGCCAGAGGTGACAGCAAAGGTGGCCAAAATTCCTAAAATTAGAATTTACGAAGTCGGTATTTCCTACTATGGAAGAACCTATGCCGAAGGAAAGAAAATTAATTGGAAAGATGGTTTTCGTGCCATTTATTGTATCATGCGTTATGGTCTTTTCCAGTAATTATCAATGTAAAACGCCTCTCGAAAAGCTACTTTTCGAGAGGCGTTTTGCATTGATAGGCTTTCGTTACTTTGAAACGGCAGGGGCAGGAACAATGCGATAAATCGAATAACCCTGATTGTCGAGTGCGATGTCAGTTACCTTCTCCGCCCGACAGTGGAATTTGTCTAAGACATCGAAAAAGTTATAACACGTAAAGTCTCTAAACTTAATGATTTCTCCTCTAGGAGGCGTATCATATACTTTGGAGGTGACAAATAAGTAGTCGTTGGGTTTTTGTAAGAATTTCTGATTAAACTCTTCAATGGTTTTTGCATGAATTGTTAAAAACTTATGCGATACTTCAAAGAGGTAAGAAAGTTCAAAATATTTGTCCTTTTGCTGTGTTAAGGTAACCAACTGAGTTGTACAAGCCGCATTAATTAAGACAAACTTCTTGTTTGAGCTTTTCACGTAATCAACCAATTTGTAAATCGTTGGTGAATTATTTTTGAAAGGCTGTCTTCTCATAGTCTGAATATGCTGGTATTGAGCTGCGAATAATTGAACTGTTAATAGGGTTGCTGCCAATATACCAAGTCCTTTTTGGGTAGCTGTGCTTGCTTTGATTTGTCCAATGCAAAAATAAATCGCATAGATGCCCACGTAACTAAAAAAGGGGTAAACCATGAAGATATGCCATCCGTATCGAGCTCGCTCGGTTACAAAGATTTGAGCGAGTAAAACGAGTAAAATAATAAGCGAGAAAAGGAAAAAACGCTGTTGGTTAATTTCTTTTTTACGAATGATAATAAAAGTTGCCAAGCCTGTAAATCCGATAAAGCTATAGGCAAGGATATTTTGCGTTTGTGTTAACCAATTTGGCCAGTTCGAAAATCCGTAGCGATAGCCATATACAAATATACCAGAACCACCCACTACGTCTGTTAATAAGCTTGTTAAGCGTTGAAAGGGTTGCCAAAAACCATGCTCAGCTCCGATTTTTTGCCCAAAAATATCAAAATAATGATGAAGTAAAAGTAAATAGGCGATTGATACCAAGTAGGTAGCACCTGTTAGGAGCAAAAATTGTACTCTTCTTACTGTAGTATAAGACCAGAATAATGTCCATAACGTTTTCCCATAAGCGATTACTACGCCCGCATAGAAGGCGTTGATAAACCAAATAAAGTTGAGCTTATTAAAAACACCAAGAAATGTAAAGAGCATTAGCCAGGCTAGGTGCTTGAATTGATTAGAGCGGATGAAGAGCAAAAACTGATAGATAATGGCTAGTTTCAATAATAGCTCAATAGCGTTGGGGCCTGTATCAATTTTGGTAAAGTACAAAAATGCAACATCAAGAGCTAAGTACAATACCATAAAACCAGCGATAGTACTTGTCCAGACATCGCTGATTATTTTGTGAATAAACCATAATGAACCCGCAGTGAGGATGACCATTGGAAAACGAATTGTCCACACTGATACGCCAAAAATCTTGAAAATAGGCATATAAAGCCATGCTTTTAACGCTCCAATATAATCCATCAACAAAATGGGAAAGCCTTTATATTTTACGAATAAAAAAAGGTCGGGGTCGATGCCTAGAGCCGCATTACAAAATAATGCTTCATCATATCCTAAAGGAATAGTCGATAATTTAAACGAAGCAAAAACCGTATAGAGTAGTATCGCTAAAAGTAGAGGTAGTTTTTTGATGGTATAATCTTTCATTTTCAGTTGGGGGATTTGATAGGGTAATTAGGCTAGTGAACTAATATAGATAGCCATCCTAACTTCTGATAAACAAAATTAGCCAAATGTGCTCATTCTACAAGGTAGAAGGGGGGAAAACAGATTCGTAGGAGGAGGAAGAATTCTTGAATTTACCCATTATTTGTCTTTTTCAGCCGTTTATCCTAGATTCGTAGAAGAGAAAAATCTTTTTAGATAGCTTTGTCTCAAAATCTAATCAACTATGTACCAAGCAGGTTTACACTTAATTTGTGATTGTTTGAGTCACGAACAAGAAAAAATATCAGATTATCACTTTTGTCAAACGCTATTAAACCAGCTTATTGAAGAGGAAGGCTTATGTAAGATAGGCGAGGTGTATCATAACTTTCCTTTAGGAGGTTTTACTGGAGTGGTCTGTTTGGCGGAATCGCATATTTCAATTCATACATGGCCCGAATTTGGTCGAATAACTTTCGATGTTTTCCTTTCCAATTACCAACAAGTAAACGATGAAAAGGCTCAACGAATTTATCAACAACTTACCGAATTGTTCAACGCCAATATCCTAACTTCCCATGAAATTAAGCGTTAATCAGTTTTATAACTATCAACAAAATTATGAATGTGGTGGCTGTTCGGCATCTTTAAAGGTGATTTTACATGACACCTTAGGGCTATTATGCTCTAAGTGTGGTACATTTCATGGCATTCAACGAAGTGTGTTGTATGATAATCAATATAAAGTGCTTACTCTTAGTAAGAGGAAGTACGTTGCTACTTATCAACCTACTATTCCTGTGGGAACATCGCTAAAGCTGAAAGGTGAATCATATCTCGTTACAGGGGTACTTGACAAAATGGAAGCTAATTTCCATTGGCAAGAATACTATCTCTATAACAAAGAAAAAGGCTATCGCTTTTTATCTGAATACCAAGGTCATTGGATTTGGTTGAGAGAATTAGCAAAGAAGGAGATTCCTAGGGTGGAGAAGTATCAATCTCATGCTTATTTTGAAGGAGATACCTTTAATCTTTACCAAAAATATGAGGCAGAGATATATGATGCAATTGGAGAATTTCCTATTGATTTGGCTCAAGTAACAACGTATTCGGTGCGAGAGTATATCAATCCTCCGTTGATGATAACAGTCGAATATAAGGAAGACTTTAAGGAAGGCGATTGGTTTTTGGGAGAGCACTTAGCGGTTGATGAATTGCAAGAAAGCTTGGAAGGAAGTGTAACACTCCCTGTTCAAGAAGGAGTTGGAGTATTACAACCCTTACCATATTCAATGCCGTTCATAGAGGTTATGAAGATAAGTCTATTAGGAGTACTTGCTGCTATTCTACTCTTTTTATTGATACCTCATTCAAAAGAAGTCGTGTATGAAAGGTCTTTTGGGTTTGCCGATTCGTTATTTACTTATCAGGTTAAAGATAACGTAAGCATAGCAAAACCGTATATTAGCACTAGTTTTGAACTAACTAAAGGAAATAAAAACCTAGAACTTCATCTTCGAGCTCCTTTAGATAATGAATGGTTGGAATTAGAAACAATCCTCGTAAACGAAACAACAGGTGAAGAGTTTACCGTCCCTTTAGGAATAGAATATTATTCTGGAGTTGAAGAAGGGGAGTCTTGGACAGAGGGGGAGGTCGAAACGGATGAAGTATTGGAAAAGATTCCAGCAGGTAAGTATCATTTAGAGATTACTCCTATATCCTCTACGAATCGAACTAGTTTTGATTTGAGGATAACGAGGGATTTACGGCAAGTCGGAAGTCTTTTATGGGTTGTTTTTTTATTACTAATTTATCCACTGATACAGTTTTGTCTTGAACGTGACTTTGAAAAACGTCGTTGGTCTCAGAGTGACTATTCTCCCTTTGATGAAGCTCATTTTTGGGGACTCACGAATAATGAAATTTAACTATGAAATTGAATCCTATTCCTTCGATAAGAATTGCTTATATCAGCCTGGTAGCCTCCTTACTGTTGTACTTTGCTTACTGTCAGAATAATGGTCATGGCTTACTTTATTTTACAAGGCCAGCACCACAAACATGGTCACCTCAAGGAAGTGCAGGGGTACATCATAAATAGGTATTTACTTTTAAATCCAATAACGTATGGAAACGCTTATCAATTTGAAGTCTGTGATGGACTCTATTATTTTTTCGCTCATTGGTATTGTCATCTTGGTGATATCATTTGTTATCATCGAAAAAATTACCCCAGAAAATATTTATAAAGAGGTCGTTGAAAAAAGCAATACAGCCATTGCGATTATTTTTGCTGCTTTTATTATTGCGATTGCTATCATTATTAGCTCTGCCATTCACGGATAATTATGCCTATACTTTTACTTTTTGCTGTCTTTGTAATTGCCACTTGCGGACTCATTTATGAACTCATCGCCGGAACACTTGCCAGTTATTTATTAGGCGATTCCGTAACACAGTTTTCGACGATTATCGGGGTGTACCTTTTTTCGATGGGGCTAGGCTCTTTCTTCTCTAAGTTTTTTGAGAAGGAGTTGTTAGCGTGGTTTGTTCGTATTGAAATTATGGTAGGATTAGTTGGAGGAACGAGCTCGTCTTTGCTATTTCTATTGTTTGACCAAGTGGAGTCGTTTCGATTTTTACTGTATTTTCTCATCAGTATTACGGGAATTTTAGTAGGGCTAGAAATCCCTCTTTTGATGCGTGTTTTGGAGCGTAGTAAGTTTGAATTTAAAGAAATTGTTTCCAAAGTTTTTACTTTCGACTATATCGGGGCATTGCTCGCTTCTGTTCTTTTTCCTCTCATTTTTGTGCCTTATATGGGTCTAGTAAGAACCTCTTTCTTTTTTGGTATTCTAAATACGATTGTAGCGATTATTGTCTGTTATAAGTTTGATGATGAATTGAAGAAGAAAACATGGCTGAAATTTTCGGCTTGGTTGGTCTTGATTTTATTGATGATAGGCTTTGGAGCTTCCAATTATATTATGTCATGGTCAGAAACAATGGCGTATCAGGATAAAATCATTTTTTCAAAATCAAGTCCTTACCAACGAATAATATTGACTCGTAACAAGCGAGAGTTAAAGTTATTCTTAAACGGGAATCTACAGTTTAGTTCCGCTGATGAATATCGTTATCATGAAGCCTTGGTACATCCTGCAATGAGTAGTAATTCTACTGTTCATAACGTCCTTATTTTAGGAGGAGGAGATGGCTTAGCCGTTCGTGAATTATTAAAATATCCGACCATTCAGCACATTACTTTGGTTGATTTAGATGCTTACATGACTGATTTATTTAAAAATAATCCGATTCTGACAGCCTTAAATCACCATGCTTTAACTAATTCAAAGGTTAGGGTAATTAATACAGATGCTTTTCAATGGGTGCGAAGAGCGACGAAACAGTATGATTATATCGTAATTGATTTTCCTGACCCGACGAATTTTTCGGTCGGAAAGCTTTATACGAGTACATTCTATAAAGAGGTATTTCGATTGATGAAACCACAGGGGGTATTAGTCGTACAGTCCACTTCTCCTTTTGTTGCTCCCAAATCGTTTTGGTGTGTTAATAAGACGCTACAAATGGTGGGCTTTTTGACACAGCCTTATCATTGTTATGTGCCATCGTTTGGCGAGTGGGGTTATGTAATGGCTTCTAAAAATACCTTGAAGTTAGAAAAAAAGTGTTTGCCTAACTTGAAATTTCTAACGCAAGATTCTTTCAAACAAATGGTTTATTTCCCCAAAGATATGGGACCTGTTACAACAGAAGTCAATAAGCTGAATAACCAAATTTTAGTTCACTATTTTGAAGAAGAATGGGGGAAAGTACAATGAAAGAATTATTGAGCCGTAAAGCCTTTTTGACACGCTCTCTAGTAGGAGCTTTTTCGCTTGTTGGATTAACCTGGGGAGGGAAAAAGGTGGTAAGTGCCTTTTCTGAAGCCAAGAAAATTAATGGAAAAATACAAGGTGCAAACCACGCTATTGGTCATTTGTTAAGAGGGTTATCGAATCATGATAAAGAGGTCGAAAAAAAATCTGATACGCTTATTCAAACAAAAGTACTGATTGTTGGTGCTGGAATCGCTGGGCTATCTGCTGCAAGGACGCTGTATAAATCGGGAGAGAAAGACTTACTGATATTGGATTTAGAAGACCATTCGGGTGGTAATGCAAGCTCAGGACAAAATACCGTATCTGCTTATCCTTGGGCTGCTCATTATTTACCCATAGCCAACAATGATAATCAGTTATTGCTGGATTTCTTGGAAGAACATCAACTAATTACAGGATACAATTCGGATGGTTTACCAATTTATAATGACTATTATCTGTGTCATTCTCCTCAGGAACGCCTTTTTTTGAAGGGACGTTGGCAGGAGGGACTCATTCCTAATTATGGAATAACAGCAGGGGATAAAAAGCAAATAGCTAATTTTTTGGCTTTAATGGAGCAGTATCGACAACAAAAAGGTGAGGATGGACGATGGCTCTTTACGATTCCTTTAGCAAATGCGTCAACGGATGAGAAGATCAACGAATTGGATGCAATCTCGATGGCTGATTTTTTGGAAATACATCATTTTGACTCAGAATATCTACGTTGGTATGTTGATTATTGCTGCAGAGATGATTATGGACTAACGCTAGAACATACCTCAGCCTATGCTGGAATTCATTATTTTGCTGCTAGAAAGGGAAAAGCGGCTAATGCAGAACCTAATGCTGTGTTGACTTGGGCAGAAGGTAATGCTTTTTTAGCAAAAGTATTGATGACGGAGTTTGAAGATAAAATTAAAACACAGCATTTGGTTACTCAACTGGAAATCGCAGAGCATAACGTTCGAGTACTGGCTTATAATTGGAAGGAAAAGAAGACTGTCGAGATTCATGCAGAGCGAGTTATTTTAGCCATTCCTCAGTTTGTTGCGAATCGACTTTTAACTCCTAGATACCAGCTTGAGGAGGTGAGTCAATTTCAGTACGCTCCTTGGATGGTTGCTAATATTACCGTCAATCGCCCCCCAATAGAAAATGATGGCTTTTTATGTTGGGACAATGTGGCTTATACCTCTAAATCTTTGGGCTATATCAATACGGGGCATCAGTCGGTTGAACGATATAAAGATAAATGGGTGTTGACCTACTACTTACCATTGTCTGAGTTGTCGCCTGTGGAGGAACGAAAAAGGGCGATTCAAAAAAGTCATGAGCAATGGGTTGAAGAAATCATTGCTGATTTAAGTGGCTTTCATCCAGCTATTCGAGAGAGTATTGAGGAGGTAGATGTAAAAGTGTGGGGGCATGGTATGATTTCACCAAGGGTTGGTTTTCTAACTTCTGATGCTCGTAAAGAGGCTAATCGAGTGCTGGAGGACAAAGTATTTTTCGCTCATACGGACTTGAGTGGCATTTCTATTTTTGAAGAAGCTTTTCATCAAGGTAATAAAGCCGCAAGGGAACTATTAAACACACTGGTATAGGATGAAGAAACAGCCTTGGATAGATTCACAAAAGACTGATTTGACCTTTATTATTGCCCCTTCTTGGGTGGCACTGTTACTGGCGTATCTGTTTTCATGGAACCCTTTTTATCAGGTAGAGACTCCACTTTGGGCTTGGGTCGTTTTTATCTTATTCTTGGATGTTGCTCATGTTCATAGTACCTTATTCAAAACGTACTTCGACGCTAAAAGTTTTGCCCGTCATCGGACATTATACCTTGCTGTTCCTGCCTTGAGTTATGGGGTGTTTGTATTACTGTATTGGCAAGCAGGAAGTATATTCTTTTGGCGAATATTGGCATACACTGCTGTTTTTCACTTTATCCGACAGCAATATGGTTTTGTTCGTCTTTACAATCGTCAAGAAACGCAGGCTCGTTGGTTAACAAGGTTTGATGAATGGGTAATTTATGGAGCTACTCTAGCACCTATTTTACATTGGCATGTCAACTCGCCACGTAACTTCGTGTGGTTTGTTGAGAATGATTTCTATCTATTTCCATCTACTCGTTTGCAAGAATTACTTTTGGTCATTTATGCTCTGCTTGCTCTTAGTTACATCATAAAAGAGGTATATTGTATTGTTCGTGGACTTCTTAATCTACCAAGAATATTGCTTATTTCAGGTACTTTTCTGACTTGGTATTTCGGAATAATGTACTTTAACAATGACCTGATTTTTACGATTTTGAACGTAGTTGTTCACGGTATTCCTTATATCTGGTTAGTTTGGATAGATATTCAGAAGCGAAAGCCGTTCGTCGGAGGGTTGAGCAAAAGGCTTTTTTCTCCGAAAGGGCTTATTTTCTTTTTGGGTAGTATTTGTGGAATGGCATACCTAGAGGAAGGACTTTGGGATGCTCTTCAATGGCGAGAATACCCTTCATTATTTTCTTGGTTATATGGTTTGCCTTCTCATTTTGCGGATTGGGAACTGGCATTATTAATTCCATTATTGGCTTTGCCTCAGATAACACACTATATTTTGGATGGTTTTATCTGGAAGCGAGGGTTTGATAGCGTGGTTTCTAAGGAACTACCGTCATAACCTGATTTCCGTTAAAATGGAGTGAGCCTTTCACTTGAAGATAACGAACGCTGATGTCTTGGCTCAAAGAAATGGTATGTCCTTGTTGAATAATTACTTCGTCATTGACTGTCGGAATACAAGAACAATTCCAAGTGCTGGGACTTTGCCAACTACCGCTGTTAACGCTCTGAATTTGGTTGATCGAAAGTTGATATAGCTTTCCTTCGTAAAAAGTAATGACGTATAGCTCTCCTTGACTATCTTCACCGAAACTTACGGGGTTGTTAAGACTAATGCTTTGTGAGAAGTTTTGATAACTACCGTCGGTATTCCGTTTTAGTGTCCAAAACTTACCTGTTTGATAATCGGCGTATACATACCATCCTTGTAAAGAAGGGTAGCTTGCTCCTCGATAAACAAATCCCCCTAATACTGACCCACCAATCCTATTGGTGCTAAAACCACCATATTCGAGTAAAGGCATTTGCAGGGGAGTGTTTGCTGCACATTCACTACTAAAGTAAGGATGTGCTCCCTGATAACATCGCCAACCATAGTTAAGTCCTCCCTGATGATTGACAGGGGTGAAATTTACTTCCTCCCAATCGTCTTGTCCATTATCACCAATCCATAAGTCACCCGTTTGACGGTCAAAACTCCAATGCCAAGGGTTTCGTAAACCTCTTGCCCAAATTTCATCTGGGATATTGTCATTGGGTGTTTGATACGGGTTATCAACGGGTATGCTGTAGGGGGAGCTATGATTAACATCAATGCGGAGGATTTTTCCAAACAAGTTGTGGAGGTTTTGAGCATTACCATTAATGTCGCCAACAGAACCTCTTGCTCCATCGGCTCCATCTCCTGTGGTAATATAAAGATAGCCATCTTTCCCAAAACCTAAGTGTCCAGAGCGATGTCCATTGGCTGGATAAGGCACTGTGATAATTACTTGTTCCGATGCGGGGTCGAGCACAGTCGCATTGCTTGCACTGCGAGTAAACCGAGCATAAACCGATACGTCTAAGTTTTTGGGAATGTAGTGAACATATACATAGCCATTTTGAGCATAGTTGGGGTGAAAGCAGAAACCAAAAATACCACTCCACTCGGTATCTTTTACTTTGGCAGCAATATCTAAAAAAGGCACTGGAGCAATTACGCCATTTTGGACAACTTGAATTTTTCCATCTAGTTGTGAAACAAAGAGCCGTCCGTCTGGGAGTGTTGCAATGTCAGTAGGATGGAAAAATCCTGTAGCGATTTCGGATACTTTAAGTAAAGGAGTTTGAGCCTTGATATAATCATGATAGAAATAGAGTAATAAAATTACTATGAAACGATAGAGCTTCATACGATTTTGAGCTAATTAGAAATGAGAGATGTTAATACAAAAGGCAAATTAACATACTTTGTAAATAAAATTCTGTCAATGAGGTTGATTTTTGTTATTAAAATAACGGTCATTATGCTTTTAAATTTTCTCTAAAAACAAAACAAGCCACACCGTTTAGGGGTGGCTTGTTCGTTTTTCTAACCTATTGATGTGTGTGTTATGCTTTTACGTAAATCGCTTTCTTAGGGAAATATTTCTGTTTGAAACGTTCGCTAATGTAGTACATACATGGTACAATGATTAAGGTTAGAATGGTTGAGAATCCTAAACCGAAGATGATTGTCCATGCTAAAATCCCCCAGAATACGGCACTGTCGCCACCGAAGGCAATGTGCGGATTGAATTCTGAGAACATTGCTACGAAGTCGATACTTAACCCTACTGCTAAAGGTACAAGTCCTAAAATAGCGGCCGAGGCTGTTAATAATACAGGTGTTAAACGTACACTTCCTGCTTCTACAATGGCTTCTTTAAGGTCATATCCACGCTGACGAAGCTCGTCGGTAAATTCGATGAGGAGGATACCGTTTTTCACTACAATACCTGCTAAAGCGATGATACCAACGCCTGACATGATAACCGAGAAGGTCATTCCGAAAGCCATGAAACCTAATAATACCCCAATGAATGAAAGTAAGATTGTTCCGAAAATGATGATTGGCTTTGAAATTGAGTTAAACTGAATGGTCAAAATCAAGAAAATTAATAAAACAGCACTTCCTAAAGCTCCACCTAAGAAACTACCTGTTTCGGCTTGAGACTCTTGTTCACCACCCATTTTTACGGTATAGCCATTTGGAATGTCAATTTCTTTTACTAATTCTTCGATTTGAGCGACAATTTCATTAGCGTTATAACCCGTCACTACGTCCGAACCAAGCGTAACCACACGTTGTTGGTCTTTGCGGTTAATTTGACTGAATGTCGTTGAATAACTAATGCTTGCAATGGAGTTCAAAGGTACTTGACGTAATAGACCTCCTGAATTCATATCACGGTAAGTAATATTCAAGCTTAGCAGTTTTTCAATTTGGTTACGGTCTTGAGCTTTGATACGTAACTGAATTGGATATTCTTCTTTATCGTCACGGAATTTTGAAATTTCAGAACCGAATAAAGCGGTACGAATTGCCATAGCTATTTGTGCGGATGAAATACCTTCACGTTGAGCTTTTACTTTATCCACATCCACAATGATTTCAGGCTTATTAGTCACCAAATCACTTTTCAATTCGTCAATTCCTTGAATGCCTGATTTCTGAATACGAGTTTTTACTTCTTTTTCTAAACGTTGAAGCGTTGCAAAATCATCCCCAGCAATTTCAACCGAAATAGGCTTTCCTGTTGGAGGGCCGTTGCTTTCACGTTCAATCGAAAGTTCTGAGCCTGGTAATTTCATTGCTTTTAACTCTTTACGAACTTTGTCGATTAACACCGCTGTTGAAAGGTCGCCACGAAGGGTTTTCTTCACAAAAGCAATGGTAATTTTCGATTTGTGAGGCGTTGCAGCACGGTCGGGGTTCATTGGGTCTCCCGCATTTTTACCCACGTTAGAAATTACCGAGTTAACAATTCCTTCAGCCTTATTATCGTGAATAATTTGGAACACCTTTTTCTCTAATACTTTCGTTACCGAATCCGTCACTTTTGCATCTGTTCCTACAGGCATTACGTGATAAACATAAATATAGTCAGGGTCGCCACTTGGGAAGAAGATTACCTTTGGTTTCACAATACCCATCATGACGAAGGTAAATACTAATAACGCAAACATTCCGATTACTGCACCGATTGGTCTTCTTCCATAAATTAACCAAGAAACTAAACGCTTGTAGGCATTTTTAAAAGCAGGTAATGCTTTTTCTTGGAAAGGAATAATGATTTTGGGAGTCAAGATAAAGTGGTTGAATACATATAAGGCAGCAATAAAAACAAAGAAGTTACCTAATCCAAACGCCACAAAATAACCAACTACGGCTAAGCCTGCAAAAACGAGTAATGGTTTTTTCAAGGTACTAAAACCACCTACATTCATTTGTTCTGCTAATTCTTCGTCGTGACGTTTCATAAACGATACGGCAAACACAGGGTTCATCACGTAAGCCACTAATAACGAAGCAAACAAGGTATAAATCAAAGTGGTAGGTAAGAATTTCATGAATTCTCCCACAATACCTGGCCAGAATAACAAAGGAACGAAAGGAGCAATGGTTGTTAACGTACCTGATAAAACAGGTAAGAATACCTCTGAGGCCGCTAATTTTACCGCTTCGATGATGCTTAGTTTACGGTGAGCATTGAAAATACGGTGAGCATTTTCGATTACTACGATGGCATCATCTACCACAATTCCGAGTCCTAGTAAGAAGGCAAACAATACGATGGTATTCAAGGTAAATCCTGAGAAATACAAAGGAATGAAGGCAATCAAGGCAGAAAGCGGTACCGAAAGTCCTACGAAGATGGCATCACGCACACCCATGAAGAACATCAAAACTAATACTACAAAGATAAATCCTAAGATTACCGTGTTTACTAAGTCGTCAATATCCGCTTTGGTACGTTCCGATGAATCGGCAGTGATTTGTACTTTTAAGCCTTGTGGTAATTTATCTTCTTTTGCTTTTTCAATAATCTGTTCGATTTTTTCTGAAGCTGCAATTAAGTTGGCTCCCCCACGTTTGATGACGTTTAGGGTTACAACTGACTTATTATCTAAACGAGCAAAATCTTGACGCTCTTCGTTGCTATCCTGTACATCAGCTACATCGCCTAAACGAACCGTTGCCCCCGTAGAGGTACGAAGCATGATATTTTGGATTTGCTCTACGTTTTTGAATTCCCCTTTTACACGAAGTGAACGACGTACGCCATCTACGTTTAGGTCACCACCTGATACGTTGATGTTTTCTCCTTGAACAGCTTGTTGTACATCGTAAAAGGTTAACCCCGATGATTGAGCTTTGTATAAATCCAAGTTAATTTGAATTTCTCTTTTCAAGGCTCCAACAATATCTACACGAGTAATTTCGGGTAAACCTTCAATTTCGTCTTGTAAATCTTCCGCATAATCTTTTAGTTTTTCTAACGGATAATTACCCGCAAGGTTGATGTTCATAATCGGGAATTCCGAGAAGTTGACATCTTGAGCAGTTGGCCCTGCATCTAATTTTTGAGGTAAATCACGCTTTGATTTATCTACGGCATCACGCACTCGTTGAAGAGCATCCTCTACTTTTACATTGGGGTTAAATTCAATCAAAATAACCGAAACGTCTTGTAGCGAGTTCGATTTAATTTTCTTAACCCCTGTAATCGTCTTCAACTGTTTTTCGATAGGCTTGCTAATTACGTTTTCGATGTCGGCAGGTGTCGTTCCGAAATAAACTGTTTGTACGACTACTTGCGGTACTTTAATATCGGGAAACTGTTCTTTTGGAAGGCTATTGTAAATAAAAAGCCCAGCTAAAAAAACGAGAATCGTAATCAGATAAACGGTGGTTTGGTTTGTTGCCAACCAGCCAATCATGTTGTAGATACCGCCACTACCGTGTGGTAGCTCTTGAATATCCTGATCTTGGTCTTCTATATGTTGCATTGTTTTTTATGTCAGTATGTGAATGTTGATAAGGGGGGGCAAAATATAGTGGAACAATGAACTCTTTGCCACTTTGCCTTTTGTGCCTTTTTGTATCCCTAGTAACTTAATGGCGTACCATCTACTAAATCTTGGTATCCTTCTGTAATAACTAAGTCGCCGCTGTTTAAGCCCGTTAACACTTCGATGTTTCCGTTGTAGCTAATACCTGTTGTTACTTGTTTTGCACGAGCTACTTTTTTACCGTTTGCTTCTACCGCAACGTAAACAATTGTTCCTAATTCTGTTTTCTGAATTAAGTTTTGTTGGATAACAAGAGCGTTTCCTTTAGCTAAGTCGTTGATATTTAAGATAGCTACTTGGTTTGGTTTTAATTGACCTCCTAAGTTGGGTACTTTCGCTTCGATAGAGAATGTTCTTGAAACTGGATCAACTAAGGCATCAATTACTGAAATTTTAGCATTGATTTCTTTGTTTAAATCTGGAAACTTAACCGTTAAGTTCGCTCCACGTTTTACAGAACCTAAATACGTATCCGCTACTTTGCCAACTACTTTCAAGTTACCCACATTAACAATCTGACAAATTGGAGCACCAGGCATTCCCATTTCGCCAGTTTTTTGGATTACTTTTTCAACCGTTCCCGAAATTGGAGCATATACTTTCGTCATTGCTAACTGAGTTTCCATCGTAACGATACGTTTTTCTAAGGACTCCTTGTTGGCTTTTGCTTGTAAGTACTGAACTTCCGTACCGATTTGTTGATCCCAAAGAGCTTTTTGTTTGTTGTAAAGCGTCGTTACCAAATCCAACTGTTGCTTGATTTCAGCAATAGATTGCTTCATTACTGAATTATCAATCGTTGCGATTAATTGACCTTTTTTAACTGCCTGCCCAACCACAACCAATACACTTGTCAACTGTCCGCCCATTTGCGGAGTTGCTTGCACGATATTGTCTGATGCTACCAAGCCGTTTACTTCTACAAAGTGCTTGAAGTTTTGAGATTGAAGAGGCGTAACCGAAACCGTGATTACTTTTTGCTCTGCTTCTTTTTGAGGAGAAGTTGCACCGATTTCCTTTTCTAAGGTTTTGATTTTACCTTCTAAGGTTTTCTGCTCTGCTTTCAAAGTGGCTAATTCTGCTTTTTTATCAGCAGGCTTATTACAAGCAGCAAGTACTAATAAAGAGGCTAATGCGTAGTATTTCGTTTTCATGTTTTTTAATTTAATATGGTACGTGGCAAGCCACAAGATTAAAATATTTTTAGCTCGTAAAGAGAATCGTTTGTAACGGGTTTAAGTAGTAATGCAAAATTATGAATTTTAAATTTTGGATTTAATGTGCTATTTATCAGGAACTGACAACGAAACTGAATAGCAACTATTTTTTACGATTGCTTAAATGATTAATTACTAAACTTTAAACAACTATGTTTTCTATGGCACTATGTGGTTAACTTATTAAATCCAACATCCAACATTCAAAATTCAACATTACAACTTAGTCATTATACAATTTTCCAACTGCTTTATCCACATCCACTTTAGCAATCAAGGCATTGTAAAGCGTCGTGAAATAATTGGTTTGAGCTTCCTTGTAAGAGGTTTCAGCATTGATAACTTCTAAGTTTGAACCAACCCCTTGTTTGTACTTGATTTTGGTTACACGAACAATTTCTTGAGCTAATTCCATGTTTGCTTTTTGTTCCTGAAGCGTTTCAAAAGCATTGGTTAAGGTCAAGTGCGTTTGTTTTACTTGGAAGTCAATTGAGTTTTCTAATAATTCAAAGCTTTGTTTCACTTTGCGTAAATTATTTTCCGACTGAATAATTTTGTATTTCTTCGAGAAACCATCAAAAATAGGAATTTGAATGCCTACACTAATACTAGCAGCATCGAACCACGGCTTAGTAATTAAATCAAAGAACTTTGGACGACCCGCAGAGTATCCATAACTACCCGATAATATTACTCGTGGCAAATAACCTACCTTTTGATTTTTTAAATCCAATTCTGCCAAACGATCTTGTGTTTGTAAAATAGAATACTCGATACGGTTGGCGTACTTAAATTCACTGTTGGTTTCTGGAACTACCTCATTGACGTTGACATTGCTCAATTTGTCTGTAAGCGTTACTACATCGGTCGTTTTCATGCCCATCTGAAATTTCAACAAATAATAGCTTAAATCCTGTAAACGCTGTACATTTTTTGCTTCCGTTTTTAAGTTGTTCAATTGTACTTCCAAACGTTGGACATCAATTTTTTCTACGAAACCCTGAGCGTTTAATGCTTTTGTTTCTTTAAAAAGCGAATCCAAACGACCAATGTTTAAATCTAATAAACGTATACGTTCTTCATTTACCAAGATTCCGTAATATGCTTTGGTTACGTTTTCAGCGATTTGTTGCTTGCTTTGCGTTAACGACTTGCGAGAAAGTTCTTTATACACATCGGCAGCTTTTAATCCTAAGGTATAAGAACCATCGAAAAGCAATTGTGATAGGCTAATTCCTGCTTGTCCGCTGTTAGCTACGCCAAATTCTGCTGCAATAACATCACCTTCTGCTGCATTAGGGTCAAAGGTTTTAGCTGGAATAAATGCTTTTTGGATAATTAAACTATTAGAATAGCCAATGTTTCCGTTCACTTGAGGTAATCCAATTGCTTTAATTTCATTCACTTTAGCATCCGCATTTTGAATGTCTAATTGACCATTCTTAATGTTGATGTGATTTTTTACTGCATACTCGATCGCTTCACGGATGCTAAAGCTCTGGGCAAGAACTCCATTTCCAGTGATAAGCAAGCTAACGAGCAGCAATAAACAAGTAAGTTTAGCTTTCATATTATTGTTTGTTTTTAAAATGTTCATAAATTTCTAATCCTTTTTTGGTTAAAATTCCTCGAATAAAATGATCCATGAAGATGAGTTGGATATCTAAAATGGAGGTATTCGCTGGAAATAAATGGGTGGAAAAACCCAGTTCTATTTGTTCTATTCGTAGTACGGCTAAAATATCAATTTGTATATCTGCTCTAAAGTACCCTTCCTTAATTCCTTCTTGCAAAGTAAGTTTAGCTTGTTCGAGCAGGAATCCTTTTTTATGCTGTTCAAAAGAGTCCCATGTGCGAGGATGAAAACGCTTAATATCATGAAGTAAGCTTGGGTTCATATCTTTGAAAGAATCTCGCATCAATTCATTCTCTTTTAGAAGACGTTCAATGACGTTGGGGTATTCGCTTTGTAAATCTTGCCACTCACATTCATCATGTTCCATTTCACAAGAAAACATCTGATAGACTAGTTCATCTTTATCTGCGAAATGTAAGTAGAGCGTTTTCTTCGATATTCCTAATTCACGAGAAATATCATCCATCGTGACGGATTTAACCCCGTATCGAAAAAACATTTCTGTTGCCTTCTTTATTATCCGTTCTTTAACCTCCATCGTCATTTGTTAAGTCCTTGTCTTGATTCAGAATTAATTCGTTAGACAGTAACTTTTTAATAAAAAATGTAATTTTTCAAATTTAACCATAATGGGTTTGTGTTAAAATAGTAGCTAACAAGAATGTAAATAGCTGTTAATGAATACTATTTACTAGTCAAAACTATGGAAACTTTTAAAAGGTTCAAAGTTTCTTGTATTATTTTTAGATGAAAGGTTTGATTGAATGATGAACGGAATGTTGTGCATAAAGTATAAAACCGAAATAAATACAAAGTTTATCGTTCGGGTACTTTCTGAAAATCAGTATCTTTAACGGTAAATTACACTTCATAAAGCCTTAATTTTATTTGATAAATGAGGGTATCATTTTACGTTTTTAGCATGAAAAATAGACAAGTCTTTTCAAAGAAAATCAAATTAATAGGAAGCATACTGCTTGGTTTGTTTCTGGTCGTAAATCTCCTTTTAGCTTTTCAAGCATATCGCTTTACTTACTTTTATGAGTCAAAAGATGTACCCTTTAAGAAGCTAGACGATATGTCGGTAAGCGAAAAATTATCAGGTATTTTGTTTGGGTTTAAATTCCCAAAAAGAACAATTGATACCTTGCCGAGCTATCCTTTTGAAACGGTTTCATTGAAAAACAAAGCAGGCTTACAACTCGAAGGCTGGTATGTAAAAGCGGATTCGGTAGCGAAAGGAACCGTAATTTTATTTCATGGACATGGCTCATGCAAACAGAAGGTATTGGCTGAAGCTAACTTTTTTCATCGTTTGGGTTATAACACTCTTGCAATGGATTTACAAGCACATGGACACTCGGAGGGCAATGTCTGCACAATCGGCTATCAAGAATCAGAAGATGTGAACGTTGCTTATCAATACATAGCAAAGCTTGGCGAGAAAAACATTGTCTTATGGGGAATGTCTTTGGGGGCGGCTGTTATCTTAAAAGCCGTGCCAGAATACCACTTACAACCTAGTAAAATCATTGCCGAATGTTCTTTTGCCAGTTTGAGTGATGCCGTCAAAGGCAAGTTACGCATGATGCACGTTCCTGAAACCCCCGTTAGTCAATTGTTATTGCTTTGGGGCAGTGCCGAACGAGGTTTTTGGGGATATAGTCATCAACCTGCTGAATATGTGAAAGGGATTACCAGTCCAACGTTAATTCAGTGGGGAGCAAAAGACCCCCGAGTAAGCCGTGAGGAAACCCTACAACTGTATGAAAATCTAGCTTCTCCAAGTAAAAAACTAGTGGTGTTTGAAAACTCTCAGCATCAATCTTTTTGTAAGTCAGAGCCTGCCAAATGGGAGGAGAGTGTGACGACGTTTTTAGAGAAGTAGTCTTAGGTGTTATTCTTATTTAACCATTAAGGAACTACTAGTGTACGAAAAATAGCATTCTCTGACCAATTTTGTAAAATCCTTTTTGACGATGGGCTAACACCCATCGCTAAGATATATCGCCCTTTCAGGGCTAAGACAGTACATTTTAGCCCTGAAAGGGCGATATACCCAAGCCTAGGGTGAAGTCCTAGGTCTCGAAATTTAAATTTCTCAAACGTTTCTTAATCCTTCATACACTACTAAGTAAGGAGTTAAGACTATTAAGATATTATGACAAAACTTAATAGTCTTAATTCCTTAATGGTTGTTAAATTACGCTGATAAACTGTTCAATTTCTTGACTTTTCTTAGAATCTAAGTGTTCTTACTTGAATTAGTTGATGTTCAAAGGACTAATAGCTAGGGCATTAAATCCAAAATTTATCATTCAAAATTTTACATTATTATTTACTCAATTCAGTACGGTAAACAACCTTCCCTTTTTCGTTGATTACTTGCACATTCAGTTTTGTTGGACTGACCGAAAAAGTCATAAAACCGTAATCGGCTAAGGCTAACTTACTAAAAGGCAGTCGGTCGATAGGCGTAGCTTCCGAAGCCGCACCTGATACAAAGTAATGCGTTTTTCCTGTGGGTACTAAATGCTGTAAATCATGGTCATGCCCACATAGATAAGCATCTACTTGATAGCGATCTAAAATCCCTTTCAATGAATTGCGTACCGCACGAGTATCATAACTTTCTCTACGCTTTAAGGTAGCCGTAAACAAAGGGTGATGACCTACCACTAATTTCCATTTGATGTTCGGGGATTTATTGGCTAGTGTTTTTTCTAACCATTTCTTCTGAGCCGTACTATCTTGAGAAACAACATTTGGGCCATAATCTTTATTCTTGTAAAAATCTGGAATTAACGGATTGGTATCAATAAATGCAATTAATACCTGATTGGTTGTGTCTCCGTTAATGGCAAAAGTCTTACTAAAATAACGAGCGGGCATTCTCCAACGACGACTAATTTTTGAATAAGCTACTTGAGCATCAGGGTTACCGCCGTAGTCGTGGTTTCCTAAAACCGAATACCAGTCCCACTGTAAAGCGAATGCTTTGTAAACATCTTCAAACGAACTTTTCCATAAAGGGTCAAATTCACTTGCTACTCCTCTCGGATAAAAATTATCTCCCGTAGAAATAATGAAATCTCGGTCTATCGCTTCGGCTACTTTCGCCATTTGATTTGCAACAGGAATTTGGTGGTCTTCACCCACTCTTCCCCAGTCGCCCATGACAATAAAGTTGAGTGTATTGGGGTATTTCTTTAAACTACTATCGCTTGGAGCAGCTACCTGAGCAAGTAAGAGCGTCTTACTTGCGATGAGCATCAAAATGATACTGAAAATTCTACGTTTTGACATGGAGTTTGTGAATAACTATTGGTTGAAATGCAAATTTAATACGCTTGATGGAGTCATTTGTACGGAGTAATCAGTTTCTATAAGAAAATAATATAGAATTTACATACAATAGTCTTGTTTTTTTTGAAAAGTGATAAATAAAACGATTCAAACTGTTGAAAGTCAGATATAAATGCAGTACCTTTGTGGGCTATTGTAATACCAGTGATTGTACTTCATGGTTAATAAGTAGTTGATTCTGAAACACTTTCTTTTTTCGTAGGAAGAATAGCAAAGGGAATCATCCTACTCACATCTACGAGGCTTCCTTTTTTGTGGCGAAATTCGCCCTTTATTGGTTGATTTTTAGGGTTTGTTTTCAACAACAAACGTAATCAATTGACGGATAAACAATAATTAGAAACTTCAAAATTTAGCAACCTTGGCACACTTGACACACACAGGCAGAATTTCTTTTGCTAAAGTGCAGAATCTACTTAAATATCCAGATTTCTTGGATATTCAGGTAAAGTCATTTCAGGAGTTCTTCCAATTAGAAACTCCTGCCGAGAATCGTAATGACGAGGGTTTATTTAAAGTATTTGCTGAGAACTTCCCAATTGCGGATTCTCGTGAAAACTTTGTCCTTGAATTTATCGATTATTCGGTTGACCCTCCAAAATACTCAGTTGATGAGTGTATTGACCGTGGTCTTACCTATTCAGTTCCATTGAAAGCGAAACTTCGTTTGATTTGTAATGACGACGATAACGAGGATTTCGAAACAATCGAACAAGAGGTATTCTTAGGAAATATCCCTTATATGACCGAACGTGGTTCGTTCGTAATTAACGGAGCTGAACGTGTTATTGTTTCTCAATTACACCGTTCTCCGGGCGTGTTCTTTGGCCAAAGCCGTCACGCAAATGGTACTAAATTATATAGTGCTCGTGTTATCCCTTTTAAAGGTTCTTGGATTGAGTTTGCAACTGACATTAATAATGTCATGTATGCTTACATTGATCGTAAGAAAAAATTACCCGTAACTACTTTATTACGTGCTATTGGTTTTGAAAGTGATAAACAAATTTTAGAAATTTTTGGCTTAGCTGATGAAGTGAAAGTTTCGAAAGCAGGTTTAAAACGTGAAGTTGGTCGTAGACTAGCAGCTCGTGTTTTAAAAACATGGATCGAAGATTTCGTAGATGAAGATACTGGAGAAGTTGTTTCAATTGAGCGTAACGAAGTTATCTTAGATCGTGAAACGATTTTAGATGATTTGCATATCGACTTAATTGTTGACGCTGGTGTTAAATCTATTATCTTGCACAAAGAAGATGTAAATACTGCAGATTTTGCTATTATATACAATACTTTACAAAAAGATTCAACTAACTCAGAAAAAGAAGCAATCGAGTATATCTACCGTTTACTTCGTAATGCTGAGCCACCTGATGATCCTGGCGGTCCTGGTCATGCCGTCATGCCACCAGCCGTCCTGGGCGAAGTACCGAGGGCGGTAGTCCTTGCGGTTGTGGCATCCGTAGTTAGACGGCATACGGGTTCTCCAGTTTGCGCGCCATGCCGGAATCAATGAAGTCTTCCTCGTCGTACAGGTCCGGCGCATCCCCGTCGATGTCGATCCACCCCGAGTCGCGCAGGAAGCGCAG
>JALRIJ010000059.1 GCA_023255485.1 Flectobacillus sp. | reverse complement strand
ATAAGCTTGGACAAACGGAGGATGACCGCAAAGCAATCTATGACATCTACTGCGAAAACAATATTGGTGAGAAAATAATTGTTGAACTTCAGAAGGCAAACGGTGCGACGCTTCGCCAGAATTATTTTAAAGATAGAACTATTTATTACGCTTCGTTTCCGATTCAAGAACAAGCACAAAAAGGGAATTGGAATTATCAACTGAAAGCCATTTATTGTGTTGGCATTTTAGACTTTAAATTTGAAGATGACAAAGTCGTAGATAAAGAAGTTGTACACACGGTTCAACTGAAAGACCAAAATAATGAAGTTTTCTATCATAAATTGAAATTCGTGTATTTGGAAATGCCACATTTCAATAAGTCAGAAGGTGAATTACTAACACAGTTAGATAAATGGCTTTATTTTATTCGACATTTAGAAGATTTTCAATCAATTCCAGATATTTTTAAAGATAGTATTTTTGAACAGGCTTTTGAAAAAGCTGAAATAGCCAAATACAGTTCGGAAGAACGAGACGAGTATGAAAAAAGTTTGAAAATATATCGAGATTTAAAAGGAGTTATCGACACCGCTTATGATGAAGGAAAGATAGAAGGAGAACAACAGAAAGCTATCGATGTTGCTAAAAGGGCAAAGAAAATGGGATTAAGTTCACAGGATATTGCGGTATTAACGGGACTGTCAATAGATGAAATAGAACTACTTTGACCAAATAAGTTATCAATTAAAATTATAAAGAGGCTGTCTCAAAACTAGGTTTGGGCAGCCTCTTTTACTTATATCCATCCTCACCCTTCTTTACTCCAATCTGTTGCGAAGCATAAATGCCTACGTGTCCCGAACATAAATAGGCGGTAATGCAGGCGATGGCTAGGTAAACAGCCGCCGAAGAACCAAACAATTCGATGCCCATGAGGGTACAAGCCAGAGGAGTATTGGATGCTCCCGAAAAAACGGCTACAAACCCCATGCCTGCCAAGAGTGCTAAAGGTAAATCAATAAAAGTGGATAGCATATTGCCCATCGTTGCCCCAATGTAAAAAAGAGGAGTGACTTCGCCTCCTTTAAAACCTGAACCTAGGGTAAGCGAAGTGAAAAAGGTTTTACCTAGAAAATCATACCACGGGAGTTTTTCTGAAAAAGAGGCAACAATCGTCGGAACGCCTAAACCCATGTAGGCTTCTTGGTGAACAAGTAAAAAAGCTAGGAGTAATAAGACTCCACCAATCACAGGACGAAGAGGTGGATAGGGAATGTGTTTTTTGAATAAAGCATTCCAAAAGTGGGTGATTTTGGCGAACGTCGTTCCCATGAGTCCGAACAAGGCACCTGCCAACAATGCCCAAGCTAAGGAAACAACGCTAAGAGATGGCACGAATGCAATGGCATAATGAGTATGACCTACGTGCCAAACTTGCTGACAAACAAGGTCTGAAACTAAGGCTGAAATAAGGCAGGGGAAAATGGCTTCGTAACGCATTTTGCCAATAATGGCGACTTCCATCGCAAAGATTGTTCCTGCCAAGGGCGTGCCAAAAACAGAAGAAAAACCTGCGCTGATACCAGCCAATAACAAGATTTTTCGTTCCATATCAGTTAGGCGTAGCGGACGTTTTAATTGGTCGGCTATTGCTCCCCCCATCTGAACGGCTGTTCCTTCTCGTCCTGCCGAACCACCAACGAGATGCGTGAGTAGGGTCGTAAGTAAAATCAAAGGCATCATTTTGAAAGGAATTACCTTATTGGGTTCTTGCAATTCTTCAATGAGTTGGTTATTTCCTTTAACGACCTCTTGTCCGAAATAATGATAAATTGCTCCTACCACAAAGCCCATGAAAGGCAAGCCCCAATATAAGTACGTATGGCTTGTTCTAACATGGGTAATCCAGTCGAGCGATACCAAGAAAAAAGCAGATGCCGAGCCAACGGCTATGCCAATAATAGTGCAAATGAGTAGCCATTTAACAAGATGAGAAAGCGGTTTTATCAATTTCGTACAGCGTAAAATGAATGGATAGTCAAAAATAAGTAAAATATTCTTTTTCTCTTGTGTAGGGTGTGGTGGAATCGTGATGAGTTGTTGGGGCAATTTGTTAATTTGCGTTTGTTGGGGTGGCTTTTGGGCTACACTGTCTTGCGAGAGTAATTCATGGAGGTTCCCCCGCATGAAGTCTGGTTAGGTGAATCGAAATAAATATAAAGCATACGAAATATTGACACAATGAAAAAGCTATTAACAATTTTACTATTATTTTTCTTACAGAATAAGGTTACTTATAGTCAACCCCAAAAGATGCTGCAATCTATTTTAGAGAATGGCATTTGGGAAGCTGATTTGGGGAGCTATAATAATTATAGAATGCAGGGTCACAGCATTTACTTCATGTACTATAAAGGTAAGATTTTTGAAATTGGCTATGACAAAGGAAAAGCAAATTCTTATAATTATAAGAGTCTAGTTTACGAAAATTATTTTTTTACATCAAATGAGGTCTTTGATATATTTATGAAAAAGAAATTCAATCAAGAGTTTATCTGCAAGTATATATCTGGAAACAAAAATAAATTATTGGACGACAAACAATTTAAAGTAGGAGTTGGGCATCATGTGATATCGTATTCTGTAAATAATGATAAGACTTGCAATTTTGCGATTGCTTATGATTATCACTTCGATAACGAATATCTTTTTGGTCGGACGACCTCTGACCCTGATGATACAGATGTATTAAATCATGGCATGGGGTTACTTCTTAGAAAAGTAAAAATATCGTCTATTCCTAAAGACATATTAACTCTAGTAAAAAAAATACAAACCGTAGATTTCAAAACAGTAGTCCTACCTAAAATACCTATTTATAAGATACCTAATCAAAAAACAAAAATGTACTTAATAAAAGGGGATGAAGTGATGGTGCTACAAGAAAAAGAAGAGTGGTTGGAAATTGTGTATTCTGGAAAAAAAAGAGTTGAAGGTTGGGTTAAAAAAAGTGACTTAGATTAGTACGGTATGACGTTATTGGTGCTGGTTTTCTGTTTTGTTCTTAGGATTGTCTCTAACCCAGACTAGAAAAATCGTTAATTTGTAGATTGTAATCTACAAATTAACGATTTTCCCTTTTAATAATTTGACATTGTAGGTCAATCCCTTCCAATTGTGTTATTTTGTATGCCTTGTTTGGGTGCTTCACTTCGGCATCCATTTGTATGACGTACTATTAATCAAGAATATGAATTTACTTAAAATTTCGTGGAAAAATCTGGTCGATAAACCGCTCAATAGCTTTTTGAGTGTGCTGTTGTTATCCTTGGGTGTCGCCATTATTTCCTTATTAGTGTTGGTTGGTAAGCAATTAGAGGAAAAATTTACTCGCAATGTAAAGGGTATCGACATGGTTCTGGGGGCAAAAGGTAGTCCTTTGCAACTGATTCTGTCCAGTGTTTATCAATTGGATGCTCCTACGGGGAATATTTCGTTGGAAGAAGTGAATCGACTTCGCCGTAATCCGTTGGTCAAAAGTATTATTCCGTTGTCGATTGGGGATAATTACGAAGGCTATCGCATTATTGGGTCAACCCCGCAATATTTGGAACATTTTGAAGCAAGCTTTCAATCGGGCAAGGCTTTTTCTCAGGACATGGAAGTTGTTGTAGGAAGTAAAGTCGCTCGTAATAAAGGCTTGAAAGTAGGAGATACCTTCGCCAGTCAGCACGGATTTGACCACGAAGGCGAACAGCATAAAGAACAACTTTTCAAAGTGGTTGGAGTTTTGAATGCTACCAATTCGGTTTTAGATCAGCTTATCGTTACGCCTTTGGGTAGCGTTTGGGCGGTGCATGAACATAAAGGCGAACAGCATTCTGCGGTAGAGATGCTAAATTCGGAAGAAGAACACCACGAAGAGGAGGAAAGCAAAGAAGTTACTGCTGCCTTGGTGAAGTTCCGAAACCCTGTCATGGGAATGATGTTGGCACGTAATATCAATCAAAATACCACGATTCAAGCGGCCTTACCTGCTATCGAAATCAACCGTTTGTTTGAATTGTTGGGCTTTGGGATAGAAACGCTTCAACTGGTTGCCGTGGTAATCATTGTGGTGTCGGGCATTAGTGTTTTTGTGTCTTTATACAATTCTTTGAAAGAACGTCGTTATGAAATGGCACTGATGTTGTCGATGGGAGCAAGCCGCCTAAAACTCTTCTTCCTTTTATTATTAGAAGGACTTTTGTTGAGCGTAATGGGCTTTGTATCGGGGATTGTCTTGAGCAGAATTGGGCTATGGGCATTAAGTCAGAATGTATCTGAAAATTTCCATTATGATTTTCAATTAGTGTCTTTACTGAAAGAAGAATACTGGTTATTGCTAGGCACATTAGCGATTGGACTTTTGGCGGCAGCCTTGCCATCTATAGGTATCTATAAAATCAATATTTCTAAAACATTGGCGGAGGAGTAGAATTAGTTGTGATTTAGGGATTGAGTGAATTGTGATTGAGTGATTGCTGGTACGAGAACTATTCCATTTAGTGGGTGAATTTGAGCAAATTTGGTTCTTCCGTATTCGACAAGCCAATTCCGTATAAATCATAACTGAACTGAAAAATTTAAACAGCTATGTTTTCTATGCCACTATGTGGTGAAATAGGTTAATAATTAAAATAGTAAACTTTCAAACTTCAAAATCAATGACTAAGCGATTTTTTATTTTAGTGTCTTTATTCCTTTCTATTGGCTTTGCAGGATTATGTCAACATCCCGCAGAAAAAGTTACGTGGGAGGTCTTGAAAAACGTATCGTTCAAGAAAAAATGGTATCCACAAGAGTCTATTTTTATGTTATACCCCACCTTTGCACCTACCGTAAAACGCTTGGAAAACAAAGAGGTATCCATTCGTGGATATGTCATTCCTGTGGACGTTTCGGCTAATATTTATGTATTATCGGCCTTCCCAAATAGTCAATGTTTCTTTTGTGGAGCGGCAGGGCCAGAGTCGGTAATTTCCTTGAAACCCCGTAAAGGAACGGTCAAAAAGTATAAGACAGATGAAATGCACACCTTTGTCGGAAAATTAAAGTTGAATGCAGAAGATGTCTATGAGATGAACTATATTTTAGAAGATGCTGTATTGGCGGAGTAGTTCATTTTATCAAGTCAAAAAAAAATGCTAGCTTTGTGAAAATACTTATTTGAAAAACTTCCCCAAAACAATATGACTCTCCATAAAGAAGGTACAGCCACTATCATTGTAACAGCTATTTTTCTTGCGATTGTAAATGGAGCAATCGCCTACTTTTTTCCTGATAATGAGATACTTCGTAAGATTTTCGTCGTATTAAGCGTGCTTTTTGCATTCATTATTTTGCAGTTTTTCCGTGTTCCTAAACGTACTACGGTTAAAAATCCAAAGCATATCATTGCTCCAGCAGATGGTAAAGTCGTAGTAATTGAGGAGGTTGTTGAAACCGAATATTTCAATGGACCACGTCGTCAGGTGTCAATTTTTATGTCACCAATTAATGTACACGTAAATTTTAATCCATTATCGGGCATTGTGTCATTCTTCAAATACCACCCAGGTAAGTTTTTGGTAGCTTGGCATCCAAAAGCGAGTACTGAAAACGAACGTACAACAACCGTGGTAAGACATCAAAATGGTCAAGAAGTAATGTTCCGTCAAATTGCAGGAGCATTGGCTCGTCGTATTTGTTGGTATATCAAAGAAGGACAGCAAGTAGAACAAGGAGAACAATTTGGTTTCATCAAATTTGGTTCTCGTGTAGATATTTTCTTGCCTTTAGATGCAAAAATTTTAGTAAACTTAGAAGATAAACCCGTAGGTGGTGAAACCGTTATCGCAGAATTAGCGTAACACCCCTCAATAATTGTATAAAGTTAAAAGCCATGTTTCGACGTGGCTTTTTTCATTCAACTTTGTTTGAACTTTATTTATTTCCAGAATCATCTGGTAAGTAATCAGACACATTTATTTTAATAATCATATAGGAGTATCGTGAGCGTAAATAATTGATTATCATTTTTCACAAAACTATGTTTTCTATGTATCTATGTGGTTAAATAGGTTGGGGTACTTAGTATAGTAATTGATTACCCAATTTTCATAAAACTATGTTTTCTATGTATCTATGTGGTTAACTATTTCAGGGTACTTATCCAAAAAACACGTATGAATAAAATAACGCTTTTCATCGCATCCGTTCTTCTGATTTTGGGGTTAAATCACTGTGAAAAAAAACAGGTTAGTGAAAATTATACCCCACCGAAGCCGACCAATCTTTCGGGCGAAGAACTTGCGAAATCCTATTGCGGAAGTTGTCACCAATTTCCTAGTCCTGATTTATTAGATAAAAAAACATGGGAGTATGGTGTTTTACCCAAAATGGCATTGCGTCTAGGCATGGGCGATTTGATGCAACATCTAACTTCTATGGATTATGAGGAAATGATGACGCTTTCTATGGCTAATATCTTTCCAGATAAGCCTGTTTTAGCTCAAGAAGATTGGCAGAAAATTATAGGATATTATCTTAAAAATGCTCCTGAAAATCCACTGCCTCAAGCAAAAAAACAAAGCCCTCATATAGGTTTAAAAGGTTTTGTCCAAAAAACCATTTGGAGTCCTAATGTTCCGCTGGTAACGTTGGTTAAATTTAGACCAGAACAGCAATTGTTGTATGTAGGTTTACGTCGAGATAATCGGATTGATGTCTATAATACTTCACAAAAACGAGTGGATAGCTTGGCAATTAAAAGCCCTGTATCGGATGTTTTTTTCGGAAAAGATAATTCCTTACAGCTACTGACTATGGGGATTATGGATCCCAATGATCAAAAAAAAGGCCAATTAATGCAGGTAAACTCAACTAAACAACAACAGTTAGTCTTAGACTCGCTGAGGAGACCTGTACAAATGACTCTCGCAGATTTGAATCAAGATGGAAAAGAAGATAAGTTGATTTGTCATTTTGGAAATGAATTAGGCAAATTAACGTGGTATGAAGCAGGTTCAAATACGGCACATATTCTCAAAGAAATGCCAGGTGCTAGAGTGGCTATCGTGCAAGATATGAATGGAGACAAATTGCCTGACATTGTGGTTTTGATGACACAAGCTCGTGAAAGTGTGGTCGTGTTTATGAATAAAGGAAAAGGAGTTTTTGATGAACAAGAATTGTTATCTTTTCCACCCGTATATGGCTCGAGTTATCTGCAATTGGTGGATTTTAACAAAGATGGATTCCTAGACTTACTCTATACCAATGGCGATAATGCTGATTTATCTATCTCTTTAAAACGCTATCACGGCGTTCGTATTTTCTTGAATAACCAGCATAATCAGTTTAAAGAAGCCTATTTTTATCCGATGTATGGTGCTTCTAAAGCAATGGCGGCCGATTTTGATATGGATGGCGATATGGATATTGCGGCTATTTCGTTTTTTATTGACCCAAAACAAAAGCCCAACGAAGGATTTTTGTACTTTGAAAATAAAGGCAATTTAACGTTCGCTCCAAGTACGTTTAAAGAAGCTGCTTCGGGAAGTTGGATGGTCATGGATGTGGCAGATATGGATGCCGATGGTGACCAAGATATTGTCTTGGGCTCTTTTATGTTGAATCGAAGAAATGATGCTACTGGGAAAAGTAAGCAAAAAATGCCAGCAGCGATTATCCTAGAAAATAAAAGAGGACATTTTACAGGTATGAGGTAGTAGGTATTTGTAGGTCGTAGGTATGAGGTAGAAGGTATTAGTTTGTGCAATGACACTATACCTACTACCCAAAGCCTTCTACCTATGACCTCCTACCTATTACGATGCCACCTGTACAAAATAGCGTTTCATCCAGCTTGAAGCTGCTGGAATTTGCCAATTGCTTTTTAATTCACCAATTGTGGATACTAAGTTGTTGAATATCAGTGTTTCTGGGGTGATTTCTCCCGTTGCTACCAGATTTTTCAATTGAAGCATTTCTGCTTCTTTGAGTACATCGTTTTGCCAGAATGTGATAGAGCGATTAAAAAAGTCAATCCCTATTTCAGCACTTAATTCTTTTAACCAACGAGTAGAAGCATCAATTGAACAACCTGATGCCGCATTTTGAGCTTCATCTACCGCTACCACAACCATTCTATTATAAGCCACTAATACAGAGCCTGATAGGGGACTTCCATGAGCTGCCCAAAGGTTCACTTGTTCTTCTAGTTGAGCTTGAATAGCTTGTACTTCTGAATCACTTAAATTTCTGGATGCTTGATAAACCCACACACGGGCTGAATCAGGCATATTTTCAAAAGGAATATACATCGTATTTTATGTCAATATTTATTAAAACAAATCAAGACCTACTAAAGAGACGAGAGGTTTAGTGCCTCTTCGTCTTCTCTATACACAACTACATCGAGCTTAATAGAAGTTCCGCAAGGTCATACACTTTTACAGAATCTTCTTTACTTTTATTTTTTACCCCATCCGACATCATGACCATACAAAATGGACAAGCTACCGCAATCGTTGATGCACCTGTTTCCAAAGCCTCTTCGATGCGTTCGATGTTAATATCCTTTTTACCCGTTTCTGGTTCTTTAAACATTTGTCCACCACCAGCACCACAACAAAGCCCTTTGGTTTTGCAGCGTTTCATTTCTACTAAATCCGCATCAAGGGTTTCTAAAATTGCCCTTGGAGCTTCGTAAATATTGTTGGCTCGTCCAAGGTAGCAAGAGTCGTGATAGGTGATTTTTTTTCCTTGAAACTCTCCTCCACCTGCTAGTGTTACTTTACCCTGATTAATCAATTCTTGTAGGAAAGTAGCATGATGGATGACCTCATAATTACCTCCTAAAGCAGGGTATTCATTTTTAAGCGTATTGAAACAGTGAGGACAAGCGGTTACAATTTTTTTGACTCCATAGCCATTTAATACGCTAATATTAGTAGCTGCCTGAATCTGAAAGGTAAGCTCATTTCCTGTTCTGCGAGCGGGGTCACCTGTGCAACTTTCTTCTGTACCTAAGACAGCAAATTTAATCCCAACTTTATGTAAAATTTTACAAAAAGCGATCGTAACTTTTTTGTATCGGTCGTCGAAAGAGCCTGCACAGCCCACCCAAAATAAAATTTCAGGGCTTTCATTATTGCCCATCATTTCCGCCATTGTTGGTATTTTGAGTTCCATATTTTTATGAGATTGTTTTATGAACTAGTTTTCAATGAAGTACTGCGATTGATGTTGAATTGTTAAAAAGCTTATTGCAAACGTTTGTATCGACTTATTTCTTGTCTGAAACGCCCCAAAAAACACAAGACCAAGCTAAGATAAGACTAAGTCCACCGATTGGAGCTACTGCTCCCCACATCGTTACACCTGTGGCACAAATTAAGTAAAGAGAGCCTGAAAAAATAAGCGTTCCTACTAGAAAAAGATAACCCGCCCAAGTGATGGCTTTGTGGGTAAAATAAGCACTTAATATACCCACGATTAAGAGTGAAATTCCTCCGAAAAACTGGTATCGAGCAGCCGTTTCGTAAGTATCTACTCGTCCGATGGCCTCTAAACCACTTTTAAACGCATGTGCTCCGAATGCTCCTAACGCAATAGAAAGCCCTGAAATGATACTGCCTGCTTGTAAAAAAAAACGATTCATGGAGTTAGTTGGTGTTACAATGAATTATTGATTTTATTTTAGTTTGATGTTGTAAAATAACTGTTAAGTGTTGAATAGTGTTTGTATAATTCTTTTTACAAAAGAATTTTATTTTTTTGTTACTTTCTTTGTCATTATACGTTTAATAAATAAATCGCCAATGATAACGCACAAACATATAGTACTGGATGAAATAATAGCACATCAGTTATTCCATACGGTTGAGGGATGTAAGTAGTAAGTTAACGACTTTTTGTGGACTTGTCAAGAAGTGCCAGTGATTAGTAAAAAAGGTAGATTAGTTGTAGGAGGTGATCCCTAAAGGGTAGAAAACAATAAAGGATTTGAAAATATTTCAAACCCTTTACTACTAACACACCAAAATATAGCTATGAAATGCCTATATGCGAATCACTAGCAACTCAAATTTACTGTAAAAAATGTATTCATGCAATTTCTAGTGATAAAAATGATTTTGAGGTAACGAAAATCAATCCCTGTACATCAAAAAAAGCATTTTTACAGGGTAATGAGCTAGTAATAATAAAGATATATAGTCACGTTGTGTATAAGAAATCGCAACTTCGTCATTAAACTTAGTAGTTGATAGTAAGCCGTATTTTAATTTGTACTATTTGATGTAGCTTTGTGATTAATACTTTTTATGTTTTAACTCATGTTTTTGTTCAATTAATAAATTGAATATCTCAAGAAAGATAGTGTAAGTGATGCTGTCTCTAAGATGAACAAATTAGTATTTTCTATTAAAATTGGAAAGTATATTGTCAGCCGCCAATGCTTACATCTTGTCCAATAAAATCACAGGATATATCGCCGCCATCCGTGCTTTTTCATAATTCGTTATATGTTTTGTGTGCTTATTTAAACCTTTACTCATTCATGATTACTTACAAATGTCTTCTAATAGAGAATGATAAAAACGTACAAGATTTGGTATCTTCTTACATAGAACAACTCGCTCATATTGAGTTTACCGAGATTGTTTCAAATCCGTTAGATGCCCTTTCTTTTTTACACAGTCAGACCATCGATATTCTTTTTCTTAGTTTAGAATCCAAAGAAGTGATGGGCTTAGATTTATTGAAAATGTTGGAAGATCGCCCTCAAACGATTGTATTATCAGGTTCGAGTGACATGACTTTAGACGCTTTTGAGCTAGGAGTGGTGGATTACCTTATTAAACCATTCTCGTTTGAACGTTTCGTAAAAGCAATTAGTAGAGCTTCTGAGCAGATAAAGCTTAGAAAAGGACTCATAAAAGGGCAACATAATGCCGACTTAAAGGAAGTGGTATTCCTGAAATCGGGAAGAGAATTGCTCAAATTTGTCATTGATGATATTGTATATATCGAGGCAATGGGAGGCTATACGAAGGTATACACTAACGATAAGAGTACGGTAATTAGTGAGTCAATTTCTGAATTACAGGGGAAATTTTCTGATGTTAGTTTCCTAAGAGTTCATAAATCCTATCTCGTACCAGTACGTAAAATCATTGGTATTTCTGCTCGTCATATTTTGTTAGAGAAGGCAAAAATTCCATTAGGTATATCATATCGAGATAATATTAGTAAAATTGTCGATAAAATAGTGTCATAGACACACACTTAAAAGGGCTATCTATCAGTAATATAGCCTAAAAAGCACACAAAAAATAAAAACTTAGGCATTCGGATAAGCGTAGTCAATCGACTACGCTTTTTTTGTTGTATTTTTGCAAACTCAATAAAACTACCTTGTCGTGAGACATAGGCGAAAGCATGAAAACCAAAACATTAGGCAAAAATAAAGTAAACATCGTAACCCTTGGATGTAGTAAGAACTTGGTAGATTCCGAAATGATTTATACCCAGTTGAAAGGAAATAGTATTGATGTAACCCACGAATCTAGTAAAGATGATGCCAATATTGTCATCGTAAATACTTGTGGTTTCATTGATAATGCAAAACAAGAATCGATTGACACGATTCTTCGTTACGCAGATGCTAAGGAGGCAGGGGTAATCGATAAATTATATGTGACAGGCTGTTTATCACACCGTTATAAAGATGATTTAGAAGCCGAAATACCTTCAGTAGATGCCTTTTTTGGTACAAATGAGCTACCTCGTTTGTTGAAAACGTTAAAGGCTGACTATAAGCACGAACTTATCGGAGAACGTTTGCTGACGACTCCCGCTCACTATGGCTATTTGAAAATTGCAGAAGGTTGCGACCGTCCTTGTTCTTTCTGTGCTATTCCATTGATGCGTGGCGGACATGTTTCTCGTTCGATGGATGATTTATTAATCGAAGCCAAATCATTGGTGAAACGTGGTACCAAAGAGTTAATCTTAATTGCTCAGGACCTAACTTACTACGGGTTAGATATTTATAAAAAAAGAAACTTATCAGAGCTATTAGAACGTCTATCGGATGTAGAAGGCTTAGACTGGATTCGTTTACAATATGCTTACCCAGCGGGTTTCCCGATGGATGTATTGGACGTAATGGCTTCTCGTGATAATATCTGTAAATATCTGGATATGCCTTTACAAAGTGGTTCAACGGCTATGTTGAAGTCAATGCGTCGTGGCATTACTCGTGAAAAAACCGAAGACTTAATTAAATCGATTCGTGACCGTGTTCCTGAAATTGCGTTACGTACTACTTTAATTGCAGGGCACCCAGGAGAAACAGAGGCAGATTTTGAGGAAACATATCAGTTTGTAGAAAATATGCGTTTTGACCGTTTAGGCGTGTTTACCTATTCGCATGAAGACGACACTCACTCGTTTACAATGGAAGACGATGTACCTGCGGACGTAAAACAAGAACGTGCCGATGACATTATGGCTTTGCAACAAGGCATTTCGTTGGAATTGAACCAAGCGAAAATTGGACAAACACACAAAGTTTTGTTTGATCGTAAAGAGGGGGGCTACTTCATTGGAAGAACTCAGTTTGACTCGCCAGAGGTGGACAATGAGGTCTTGATTCCTGCTACGCAATACGTACGTTTGGGTGATTTTGCCAACGTTAAGATTAACGCAGCAGAGGAGTTTGATTTGTATGGAGATTTAGTGGTGTAATTAACACCTTGATATAAAATGAAAGGCTAGGACGTAATTGTCCTAGCCTTTTTTATTTGGTATAGTGATTAGATGATTGCGTTATTATCTAGTAAACCAGACAATAACAAGAACAGAAAAAAGAACTAGTAGAGCTTTTTGTACATCCTCGATGTTGATTTTAGTGATTTTCATGGAAATAACAATTTTGAGTGATTAGTCAGGGTAATTTACTAAATAAGTCGGTAATGATACGTTGAAATGGTGTTATGGGAATGTTACGAAATCGTCACGTAAAAAACGCTCAAAAATCGCTGAATTACCTATAAGCCATCATGTTATACTATTCAAAAAGGATGCCAGAAAAAAAGTTTTTACGTATAACTAATCTCTATATACGTAAAAAGCTTTTTATTATTCAATAAAGTCTTAGAAATGTAAAAAAAACTTGATTTTACTTTATAAAAATGAGTATAAATCTTAGCTTTTGTTAACATGTGATTAATGATAATTTAACCAATCAGTAACCTATTTAGCGAGATATTGCTCTCAATTTTGTTGTTCTGTTGCTAAGAATTCACAAAATCAAGTCCTTATTCAATTAGTAGCATTTAGGATTTGTTTATTGCTTTCTTCCGCAATCTATCGACAACCTTTCTAAGTGATTACTAGATCACTTGGGTAAATTTTAAATCAAATTGAGTAAATCTATCATACTTTTTAGCATCGTTGCTGGTTGCTTGTTATCCCTTATGAGTTTTTCACAAGGAGCGATGAAGATTAAAGGAAAAGTCATCGACAATAGGACAGGGGAGAGTATTGCCTTTGCCAACATCGTCGTGTTAGGAACAACGCAGGGAGTCCAGACAGATATGAATGGAAACTTTTACCTCGAAACGGCTAGTGCAACGTGCTCCCTTAAAGTGTCTTTTGTAGGGTATTTATCTGAAATTAGAAAAATAGATAAAGGAGGTACTCAAAATTTTCGTTTGAAACCTCAAACAACAAGCCTACAGGAGGTAACGGTGTCGGGTAAACGTGAACGCTATCGGAACAAAGATAATCCTGCGGTAGTCTTGATTAGGAAAGTGATTGAACACAAAGATAAAAACCGCCCGGAGTCGCTACAGTTTTATTCGTATAATAAATATGAAAAGCTGGAGTTTGATTTGAGTAATATTTCTGAAAAGTTTCGGAATAAACGCTCGCTCAAAAAATTCGACTTTGTGTTTAATCATTTAGATACCTCCAAAATTACAGGAAAAGTAAATTTGCCGATGTATTTGAAGGAGACGATTTCGGATGTCTATTTTCGTAAAAATCCTGAAAATAAAAAAGAAATAACTACTGCCGAACGCATGACGGGTTTGGGCGGCTATGTGGATAACAATGGGATTAAACTGTACTTAGAAGCCCTTTATCAAGACATTAATGTATATGATAACAATATTCTCTTGTTGGCTTCTCAGTTTTTGGGGCCTGTTTCTCCTGTGTCTCCTCAATTTTATCGTTATGTTATTATTGATACGACCCAATTTAAGGGTACGAAATGTGTTAATCTAGGTTTTTCTCCTCGTAATTCTAACGACCAGTTATTTCAAGGAACGATGTTGGTCGCTCTTGATTCGAGCTATGCCATTCGGAAGGTAGAAATGGGATTTTCAAAGGATATTAACGTCAATTTCGTAACCGATTTGAAAATTACCCAAGAATTTGATTTTGTGGGAAAAGAAGAACTCATGCTCACCAAAGATGATTTGGCCATTGAGTTTAATTTATTGAAAAAAGAAAACGGCATGGGACTCTTTGGGCAGCGAAGCGTTTCTTATAAAGATTATAGCCTCAATCAGCCTATTCCAGCGACTCGTTTTGATGGAATCAAAAATGATGTCTTACAAGAAGCAAGCACACGAGACGATACATACTGGGAAAATGCTCGCCACCAACGTCTGGACTTAAAAGAAGTTGGTATTTATTCGATGGTTG
>JALRIJ010000599.1 GCA_023255485.1 Flectobacillus sp. | reverse complement strand
ACCGCAATCCAGAACGGAAAGCCCAGCAAGGTCATGGCGGCCAGGCCCGAAAAAGCCCCCACCATCATCAGGTCACCCTGGGCAAAGCTCACCGTTTCGGTGGCTTTGTAAATCAGCACGAAACCCAGGGCGATGAGTCCGTAAATACAACCCTGGGCCACACCGCTGATCAGCAGTTGCAGCAATTGCACGCCTGTCTCCTTTTGTTTTTTCTGTCTGTCCTCTGTTCGCCTTCAGGTCAGCTTTGTCGGTGACGACACCGAGCAAAAGCATTTGCGAACGACCGTGCGATTGTGCATGTCTTACACGAGACTTTCCCTAGGGGTTGTCCCCCATTCGAACTCACACGCAAGGCTTCAATATCCCTTCATGACACATGCCATTCGCATCGGTTCCGGGCTCGGGTTTTACGGGGACAACTGGGAGCCTGTCGCTGCCAGCATCGAGCGCGGCCAGGTGCAATTCATCGCCAGTGACCACCTGGCCGAGTTGACACTGGCCATCCTGCAAAAAGACCGCCAGCGCGATCCCGCTTTGGGCTATGCCCGTGATGTGGTGCCCATGCTGCTGCGCCTGTGGCCTTTGATGCAACCACGTGGCGTCAGATTCGTGTGCAACGCGGGTGGCCTCAACCCCATGGGTGCAGCACAGGCGGTGCGCAAGGCCTTGGCCGCTGCAGGCTGGCACCCGCGCATCGCGGTGGTGAGTGGCGATGACGTGCTGCCCCTGCTGCAAGACCCTGCAGCGCGTTTTGACCACATGATGAACGGTGACGACGTG
>JALRIJ010000598.1 GCA_023255485.1 Flectobacillus sp. | reverse complement strand
AATCAAGAAGATGGGTAAAAAACATTATCTAGCACACAAGATGGCTGCAATGAGCAGTTATGGTCTTGTGATTAAACTTGCTGATAGACTAGATAACGTTAAAGACATTACTACTGCAAAGACTCCTGAATGGCGAGCAAAGTATGCGGCAGAAACTAATCACATCTTAGATTACATTGAAAAGACTCGTGCTTTATCTGGCACACATAACAAGTTGATTGAATTGATTCGTGCTAAGTTAGCTGAGATTGACAATCCTCAGCAAGGTGTAGCAGAAGAAGCTCCTGGAATGAAAGATGGGCGCCCATACAGCGATCCGTTACGCCGTCATCCTGGTAATGAAAGCTACATGACTCCTGAATACTTAATTCAAAAGTATAAAGAGCGTTTGGCACAGATTGCATCAGGTCCGTACAAGCGTCCTAAAGAAGTAGCACAACTTCAATCACGTATTGCTAAGTTAGAGAAGCAAGGCGTGGCGGAAGGCTTTGACCGAGAAGAATTTCGTAGACACATGGAGCAACTAAGAGCACGTGAAGAATTGCGTAAGACTGATCCAGTATCAGCAAAAGCACTAGACTTGCGTGGTCAACTTCCACAGACAACTAAGAAGAAACCAGAAGATGATTCAATTGGCATCAACGATCCTCGTCATCCTGGTTATGCTTATACCCAAGCTGGTCAACACACAGTCGATGAAGCAGGTATCACTCGCAGAGGTATCCTTAAAGGTATCACAGGCGCAGGAGCATTGGGTGCAGCAGGTAAAGCAAGTGCTAT
>JALRIJ010000597.1 GCA_023255485.1 Flectobacillus sp. | reverse complement strand
ACTTCATGTTGAAGGAAATCTTCGATCAGCCAAAAGCTATTGCAGATACTTTGATTGGACGTCTTTCAGATAGCGACCAAGTCCAACTCGATGAGCTTCATATGACTGAGGCAGAAATTAAAGATATTAAGCGCATCTCGGTTATTGCCTGCGGAACCGCCTATCACGCAGGCATGGTCGCAAAGTATGCAATTGAAAAGTGGGCAAAGGTCCCGGTCGATGTAGAGATTGCATCCGAGTACCGATACCGCGATCCCATTGTCGATAAGAACTCACTTGTTATTGCCATTTCACAATCAGGCGAGACTATGGATCTCTTAATGGCGGTTCGTCATGCAAAAGCTTCAGGAGCTCGTGTCCTTGCAGTTTGCAATACCAACTCATCAACAATTCCACGCGAATCAGATGCGGTTCTCTACACACATGCAGGACCCGAGATTGCTGTCGCATCGACAAAAGCATTTCTTACTCAAATTGTCGCTGTCTATTTGATTGGTCTCAAGCTCGCACAAGTCCGTGGAACGCTCAACAATCAAGAAGTGCGTGCTCTCTATAACGAGATGCTCGAGCTCCCAGGCAAGGTTGAACAAATTCTCGAAACCATCGAGCCACTGCGCGAGCTCACTCGTAAGTTTGTCTCCAATAACACCGTGCTCTTCCTAGGTCGTGGCGTCGAGTACCCAGTTGCTTTGGAAGGCGCGCTCAAGCTGAAAGAACTTGCATATATTCACGCCGAAGGCTTTGCTGGTGGCGAACTCAAGCATGGACCAATCGCCCTTAT
>JALRIJ010000596.1 GCA_023255485.1 Flectobacillus sp. | reverse complement strand
GTGAACGAACTTCAACAGCTGGCTTGATGTTGTCTAGTGCGCGCTTCAAAGTAATTAGCGGATCAACCTGAGTCTTCTCGCGAGTACCTTCTAGTGCGTTGTAAACAATCGCTTCTGCAGTTGAACGCTTACCGTGTAGAAGTACGCGGTTAATTAGCGCAGTAACAACTGGTGAGTTGTAAACAGGATCTGCAACAACTGGTGACTTAACAACAGGACCTTTACGTGGCATTAGCTAGCCTTCTTCTCTCTCTTAGCACCGTAACGTGAACGTGATTGCTTACGGTTCTTAACACCTTGTGTATCTAGTGATCCGCGAATGATCTTGTAACGAACACCAGGCAAATCTTTTACACGACCACCGCGTACAAGAACAATGGAGTGCTCTTGCAAGTTGTGACCTTCACCTGGAATGTATGCAGTGACTTCCATGCCACTAGTGAGACGTACACGTGCAACTTTGCGAAGAGCAGAGTTTGGTTTCTTAGGGGTTGTTGTATAAACGCGTGTGCAAACTCCGCGTCGTTGTGGTGAACCCTTAAGTGCAGGTGTGCTTGTCTTCGTAGTCTTTTCTGCACGACCACGACGAACTAGCTGTTGAATTGTTGGCACTTCATCTCCATTCGTAACTTCGTTACTGATCTTTATTCACGCTTATTTACCGACCCACGCGGTCGGGTGTGTTGCACCCGATTCGCATGTGTGCCGCATAAAGTTTTTCAACTTAGGTGCAGCACAGGCAAAGAAGCTCTAAAAAAGAGCAGACGCGAAGGGTAACCCAGTGG
>JALRIJ010000595.1 GCA_023255485.1 Flectobacillus sp. | reverse complement strand
GGAAAATACATCTGGTAAATAAATCAAGAATTTGACTTTAGTTAAAGAGGATATGCGAACCTTGAGATAGATTTTTAAACGTTCAGTGTAGAAAATACGAATTATAATTCTATAAACACAAGTGTGCTTTGGATATTGATTTTATTTTTCAACCTCTTTTGCTTATATACTTAAATCATAGAAATTATTGAAATAAGATAAATGATTAAATTAGCTCAAATTCTAAATCTATAAATGCTAGAGTCAACTTATTAAGAATAAATTGATGCAGAAATTGAAGAAGATTTTAAAACCAGAGTTAGCCAACTTGATGAAGTTAAAAAGTAGGATCTGATGAGTTAATTCAAAGAAGTTTAAATGATTGAATAAAAAAAGAGGACAGTAATGCCTATAAATTATAGCATAAATAGAAATGATAGTGAAAATTAAGAAAATCGATTGAAGAGGGCGTAGGTTAATTAAGTTTAGAATAAAGAACAAAGAATAGCGCAACAAAATGATGGTTTCCTGAAACGCAAAAGTATTATCTAATTGAAAGATTCAATACCTAATATTGAGACGGTGTCAACTTTCATAAAAATTGAATAAGAATAAAAGTTAATAAGACTGCAAAACGAATTTGAAACAATGAAAGGATTACAAAGTAAGATAAGAGACAAATTAATATCAGTGTGGATGATTATTATAATGGTCATGAACCTAATACATATCAGTGTAGCTCTCAATGCTCTCAGTGTTTACAATAGCGAAATCAGTAGTGGCACAGGCTTGATTGGACTAGCAACCCTCATGTC
>JALRIJ010000594.1 GCA_023255485.1 Flectobacillus sp. | reverse complement strand
CCCCAAAACCCCAAAACCCCTAATTAACGAAAATATTACTTAAATATCGCTTATAATGATTATTCATTAGAGGCCAATGCAAGCTTCGTGGTTGCCGCAAATCTATCTCAAGAGCTATGGCATTCTATCAACTTCAACTTTGTTCTCCTCGTTGACATCAAATCTAGCCCAGAGAGCTGGGAAGTTTTCATCCAAGTAGGATTTAGCAGCTTCACCAACAAGGTTCAGGTGAGTTCCAATAACCTCAGTAGCGGCACGTCTGGCGTTGTCTCTGTCAACCCAGAAGTGGCCATTTGGAAGATGGTTGGTCATTCCCTCGTGTGCGTAGTTCTTGTACATTGACTCCATCAACTTATCATCAGACTCAGTTTCGAATCTGTCAGGGATGTCTCTGATGTAGGTGTGGTATCCACCAAAGCCATCCATCCAGTGTGGATATGAGGTATCATCCTTGTCACCGGTCATGACGTCTTCTTCGGAGTCGGAAGAGCTTGAATCGCTGTCACTCTGGGTTTGGATGAGAGCAAGTGGCTCCTGACCGTACCAGTGCTTTCCGGTGGTAGTAATGGCGAGGCCAGTCTCTGGGTGGATAAGTGGCTTTTGAGCAAGTGCAAGTGGCTCTTGTCCATACCAATGTTTGCCGGTGGTGGTAATAGCAAGACCGGTCTCTGGATGGATGAGTGGCTTGGCGATGACTCCAGTGAGTGCAAGTAAAACAATAGTTTTCATTTTATTATAATTATTTATTCTAACGAAATTAAAATTCAAAGTTAAGGGGTTTTGGGGTTTTGGGG
>JALRIJ010000593.1 GCA_023255485.1 Flectobacillus sp. | reverse complement strand
CCCCAAAACCCCAAAACCCCAATTATTTGAATTTCACTATTTTAAATTTATGGCTACACCTTATCAACGATTTTTGTTGGCCAAGAATTCGAGACAGAGCGGAGGAAATTCAGAACAATCTGAAGTTTCTCCATAACCAGCACCTAGAGTTTATCAAAAATTTGAAAAGTCTACTGCAACAATTTCAAACTTAACATTTAACGGACCTGTAGGGTCAAAGCCAAAAGATCTGTTTAAATAAAGAACAGTTCAAAACAACAGAGCTGAGGCCAACTTTGATGAGAGGATACAAGAGTTAAAAGCAAAACCGGTTGATCAGAGCGGAGCAATAAGCTCAAAACGAAGATCGGATATTGCAAACAAATTTAAAAGTTAGAGTTTGGACAGAACTTAATTGTTTAAAACAAAAGGGTCGAATGCAACAAATAAAACATTTTCATTTGGAGGAAAATTTGGTAAATTTGCTAAATTTAAGAAAAAAGGTCTTGAAGAGCCAGTTGAAAAATTACTAAACATTGAAATGGTTGGAGAAGGAAAAATTGGTGTGAGTTTTTAAGGTTTCTACTCTGAAGAAATCAAAGAAGGACTTCGTGGAATTATTGGTTCAAAATATGATTTTTCAAATAAAGTTTGGATTTTAGACTCTGCAAAGTATGATTAAGTTATTGAAAAAGTAGGTCACTTGTGCATCGAGCACGACTGCAAAATCTTTGAAATCCCGCAATTTGTTTATAACTTTTCTTAAAATCCAGTACCGTTTACATTTAACAATAAAAAGATCACTTTTGGAAAGGAT